>QEUY01000916.1 GCA_003577365.1 Chloroflexota bacterium
CGTGCCTGCCGAAAAGAGCGTCTTGGCCATGATATGTTCATGGTTGGCGGCCCAGCGGTTGTAGGCGGCAATCGAGTCGGGGTCGGCGGGGTCGCCGTCGGCGGCCCCGTTGCGAACCGGCTCGATCACATCCTCCGGGTGCACACGGCGGCTGCCAAAAGTAAAGGTGTCATGCGCCAGCACGGCATAACCACGCTTAGCAAGCGCATTGGCCCAGGGGATGCCCGTATAGGATCGCGCCTGGTGGTCCATGACCACGGGGTGCGGTGTGGCGCTGGTCTGGCTGATCTTGATGCCGCCAAAATACTTCTGCCCGCCGTGGTCATGCAGCGCCACCACGCCGGGCAGCGGGCCGCGTGCACCGGCGGGCTTGAGAAAGATCGCCTCGGTGCGCGGGCCATAGGGGAGCTGCCATGACAGCCGCTCCACATGCAGCCCGTCATACTCAAACTGGTCGTCGACGCGCACCTGTGGCACGCCGCCGGTATCGGGCTGCGCCAGCCGCGCCTGAAGCTGCGCCCGCGCCGCGGCGCGCCAGGCGTCGATGTCCGTATAGGCTGGGCTGCGCCAGGAGTAGGCGGGCATATCGGGCAGCAGCGCGGCGGCCCAGCCGCTGTAGACGCCGATGGTCGACGGGATAACGGTTGCAGTGGATTCAGATGTAGACGGCGTAGGTGATGGCATAGGTGATGGCATAGGTGATGGCATAGGTCATCTCTTTAGGTGCGCGCTTCGACGCTGCCCTGGGCCTGCGCGGCGTGGATATGCTGCGCCAGCAGGTCGATGAACTTGATCTCGCTGTTGTCCTGAGGTTCATAGCCGATGATGCGGCGTGCGTTGGCGATGCTCCAGAAGCCATGCGAGTTGCCGCTGATGCCGTAAAAGACCTGGAACGGCACGCCGTTTTCGTCCCGAATATTGTCCACCTCAATGCTCTTGATGAAAAGTTGCGCCAGGTCTCGTTGGCTGATATACGCGCCCAAGGCGCGGCGCACGGTGCGCAGGTCGCCGGGCGTGGCGTTGGCGAGGTCGGTCTCGCGCGGGCCGCCGATGCGGATCTGGACATTTTCCAACTGGCGGCCACGCTCGCGCTCGGCCAGGGTGGCGCCGCCATGCGCGCCAATCGAGGCCTGGATGCTGGTGGTCACCTCCTCGCCGTGCACCTTGCCCACGGCAAAGACAAACCCCAGGTGCTCATAGGTCTCCTTGGCCCAGCCGTAATAGTTGTCGGAGAAGGGGCGCATCTCCGGCGTCACCACATCCATCTTGTGGTCGAGGATCAGCGGCTCATAGTAGTCGGCGGCGTGGTTGGAACTGGCGACGACGACGCGGCGCACATGCTCTTCCCAGGAAACCTGATAGACATTATACGCCATCTGCACATTGGCGAACTCGGCGCGGAAGCGTTGATCCGGGTCGCGCTGATCCTGCGGGCGCACAAACCCCAGATGCACCACGGCATCCATGCCGCGGAAGAGATGGCGGTAGGCGTCGCGGTCGGGGTTGGTCAGGTCCGCGAGCTGGATGCCGGGGATGGCGTTGCCGTGGCGGTCGGTGGCGCGCACGTCGACCAGCGTCAGGTCATAGCGTTCGCCAAAGGCAGGCAGCAGCAGCGAGGCGATCAAGCCCGATGCGCCGGTGACCAAGACTTTGCGTTTGCTCATAGGTTCCTCCTGGTATCCTCCTGGTCTGTTTTTGACGTCTAGTGCAAGTTGCCGCTCAGGTCATGACGGAATCTTGTAGAGATGGTCTTGTAGGGGTGGTGTCTCCCTTCCTCTCTTTGGCCTTTGCCGTTCATCGTAGGGACAGGCCCCCGTGCCTGTCCGGGTGCGCGTCTGTCCGTGCGTGTGGCAGACGGGCGGCCACAGGGGGCCGCACCCTACGGGGACGCGCCTCGGTAGGGACAGGCCATGGCCCACGGGCGGCCACGGGGGGCGGCCCCTCCTTGCGAGAGCAAGCAACGGGCAGGTTTGGGGAGCGATCAGTTGCCGGAGACACTGTCGACCTGGGCAAAGAGCCGGTTGACGCGCGCCACGTCGGCAGCAGGCAGCGGCGGCTGTAGCAGCGCCCGCGCGTTTTCCTCCAGATGGGCGACATTGCCCGTGCCCGACAGCACGACATGCACACCCGGCTCATAGCGGCAGTAGCGGTAGGCGGCTTCGGTCAGGCTGGCCGCGCCGCTGGGATGCACCAGAAAATCGAGCGGCGCAGCGGGGTCGCAGGCCGCGGGGTCAACCTGGCCTGCGGCGGCCAGCGTCTGCATGGTCTCGGCCAGTTTGGCCGGGTCGCTCAAGGTGCGGCGCACGGCAAACATGATCAGCACGCCGATGTTTTGCGCCTGGGTGCGCGCCAAGACACGCTCGCGCGCCGTCTGGTTGAGCATATTAAAGCCCACCATCATGACGTCCCACCATGGGTCGTCGAGGGCGCGCGCCAACATGGCGTGGCGCGTGTCCTCGCCAAACGATTCGGTGATGCCCAGATGGCGGATCAGCCCCTGCTCTTTTAGGCGCAGCACGGCGGGGACAATTTGGGTGCGTGCATGGTCGTAATGCTGCGGGCGCACGCCGTGCAGGTGAAAGATATCGACATAATCGACGCCGAGCCGCTCCAAACAGCCCTCGACACCGGCGACGAAATCGTCCGGCCCGACCAGTTGGCCCTGGCGAAAGACATTCTTCTTGGTGGAGATCACGATTTGATCGCGTTGATCGCGCGGCACGCCCGCCAGCGCCTTGCCCACGATCGTCTCGGTGCCGTAGGCTTCGGCGGTGTCGATGAAGTTGACGCCCAACTCCAGGGCGCGGCGCACGACCGCGATCGACTCCTCTTCGCTTCTGCCGGTGCTTTGGCCCAGGCGGCTTGGCCCGCCGCAGCCCAGCCCCATCACGCTGACCCGCAGGCCGGTGCGTCCCAAGGTGACAAAATCCACGCGTCTTCTCCCTCTATGCTTATTTGCTTTGCTCGACGGCGACTACTCGTCCGGCATCTCGACGGGGGTGAGCAGTGCCACCGGAAAATCGGCCAGCACGTCGGCCAGCCGCAGCCGCAATGTGCCTTCCTGTTCCACCGGCGTCAGCAGCGCGCCGGTATAGAGGTTGCGATAGCGCGCCGCGTTCAGCCCTGCGGGCAGGCGCAAGCTCGTATCCGCCCACACGTCTGCGCCCACCGGCGGGCGCAGCGCCCCGCCTGCCAGCCGATAGGGCAGCCGCGGCGCCACCACCAGCGCCGC
>QEUY01000917.1 GCA_003577365.1 Chloroflexota bacterium
GCAGGTGACCAGAGAGATCGCAGCCAAGCTGGCGGAGAAGGGCGTTCACATGCTGGATGCGCCGATCAGCGGCGGGAGCGAGGGCGCGGCCAAGGGCACATTGAGCATCATGGTCGGTGGCGACGCCGAGCAGTTTGAACGGGCCAAGCCTGCCTTTCAGGCCATGGGCAAGACCATCACCCACATTGGGCCGGCGGGCGCGGGCCAGACCGTAAAACTGGTGAACCAGGTGCTGGTGGTGGGCAACTGTCTGGCGATGTGTGAAGCACTGCTGCTGGCGCAGGCGGGCGAGGTGGACCTGCAAAAGACCTTCGACGCCATCAGCCAGGGCGCGGCAGGCAGTTGGATGTTCACCAACCGCGCGCCGCAGACACCGTGGCGCTGCAGCAGAAGGACCTGCGGCTGGTGCTGGATGCCGCCGACGAGTTGGGGGTGCCGCTGCCCGGCACGGCGCTGATCTTTCAGCTCTATCGCACGCTGGAGGCGCGCGGCCTGCAGGAAGAGGGCAACCATGCGCTGATCAAGGCGCTGGAGGCGCTGTCGCAGATCGAGGTGGGCGCGCCGGCCTGATCGCCGTTGGCTGTGCAGCCGATCCGGGGGACTCAGACAACTGGGTCCCCCTTCTTGTTGGCGGGCTGCCGGACAATGATTTTGCGCTGAGATATGGTACAATGAAGTTGGACACCGCACACAATGGCGTGTGTGGGCCTAACCAATGAAGGAGTGATGGTTCATGTCGAAGCACAAGGTCTTGATCCCCGTGGACGGCACTGCGTTTGCCCGCGAGGTTTACGACTACGTCCTCAAGTTTCTGCCTCCTCAAGAGAACACCCTCATTCTGCTGCGCGTCGGCGATCCGCCCGAAGGGCATGTGGCCTACCCGGCGCGTTTAGCGACACCGGATGCACCGGTCGCCATGTTCAACACGGCGCACGATGTGCAAGTTGCTTCTCATCCGATCTACGCCAGCCAGGAGCGCCACAGCGCCGAGGCGGAGTTCCAACGCCAGATGCAGGCCGATGTGCGCCTGTTGGAGCGGGCCGGCTATGCGGTGACCAGTTGTACACGGTTTGGCGACCCAGGCGAGCAGATCGTTGCGTTTGCCGAGAGCTATGCGGTCGATCTGGTTGCCATGAGCACGCATGGGCGGCGCGGCCTCAACCGCTTGATCTTTGGCAGCGTGGCCCAATATGTGGCGCAGCGCCTGTCGATTCCGGTGATGATGCTGCGCGCAGGTGATGCCGAATGAGGTTCTCTCCCGATTCTCTGCCGATCAACTGAGTGCATCGTGTGTCAAGTGTTGGGTTAGATGGTTGGGATAGTGGGGCGACCCAGGGTAGGAGCGTGCTGTATGACTCAGCATCGAGTGTTGATTCCCTTGGACGGTTCCGATTTCTCGCGGGCGATCTTTGACTACGTTCTCAAGTTCTTGCCTGCCTCGGAGAACTGTCTCATTCTGCTGCGCGTCGGCGATCCGCCTGAAGGGCATGTGGGCCACCCCATCCGCTTGGCGGCGACGGAGTCGCCCCTCAGCATGTATGACACGGCGCACGAGGTCGAGGCGGCCTATCACCCGATCTACGCCAGCCAAGAGCGCCATAGCGCCGAGGCCGAGTTTCAGCGCGAGATGCAGCACGACATCCGGCGGCTGGAACAGGCGGGGTATCGCGTGACCAGCCATGTGCGTTTTGGCGAGCCGGGTGAGGAGATCGTGGCCTTTGCCAAGGTCAACGCCGTCGAGTTGGTGGCGATGACCACCCACTGGCGGCGCGGGGTCAACCGCTTGATCTTTGGCAGTGTGGCGCACTATGTGGCGCAGCATTTGTCCATTCCCGTGATGATCGTGCGGGCGGAAGAGGCGGGCTAATCTCGCCGGGGTGTGTAACGAGTATCGCGCGGCGCGGAGGTCACTCTGCGCCGCGCCTTGTGCTAGGCCGGGCTGGGTCCCACGGCCAACCGGCGGCCCTTGGCGCAGCGCCGGACCGCTTAGTCCGGTCTGGGGCCGGATTTTTGACAAGAGTTCAGCGGACACGGTATAGTGAAACGCGCACATGGGCGAATAGCTCAGTTGGTTAGAGCGCCTCGCTTACACCGAGGAGGTCGGGGGTTCGAGTCCCTCTTCGCCCACCAGGAGACAAAGGAGAGGTTTGC
>QEUY01000918.1 GCA_003577365.1 Chloroflexota bacterium
TCAGCCGCCCGCTGCCGACCGTGGCCTTCCTGGTCACGTGGTTGGCGGGCGGCGGTGGGCCAAGCACGCTCTTGGTCTGGGCCATTGGCCTAGGCATGGCATTGGGGCTGCCCATGCTGGCGCTTGCCTTGGGCGCGCGGGTCTTTCGCTCCTATGCTCTCCCGCTGGCCGATCTGATGGAGGCCGCCGAGTCGGTGGCCGCGGGCAACCTAGCGGTGCAGGTCAGGCCGCGCGGCTCGCCCGATTTTCAGCAACTGGCTTCCTCGTTCAACCACATGACCGCCGAGCTGGCGCGCACCGAGCAGCAGCGGCGTAACCTCACCGCCGACGTGGCCCACGAACTGCGCACGCCGCTGCACATCATCCAGGGCAATCTGGAAGGCATCCTCGACGGCGTCTACGCGCCGACGTCCGAACATATCGAAGCGACACTGCAGGAGACACGCGCCCTAGCCCGGTTGGTGGATGACCTGCGTACTCTCTCCTTGGCCGAAGCGGGCGAACTGCCCTTGGTGCGCGAAGCGGTCGACGTGGACGATCTGCTCGCCGACGTGGTCACCAGTTTCAGCGCCCAGGCCCAAAGCGCCGGCATCGACCTGCAGCAGCCCGCGCCCAGCGCCTTAACCGTGACCGGTGACGCCGGGCGGCTGGATCAAGTGATCAGCAACCTGGTCGCCAATGCGCTGCGCCACACGCCGCGCGGGGGCCGCATCATCTTGAGCGCCGCGCCCGCGCCGGACGGCATCCATATCACGGTGAGCGACAGCGGCGCGGGTATTCCCGCCGAGGACTTGCCCTTTATTTTCGACCGCTTCTGGCGCGGCGACCGCGCCCGTACCTCTGGCGAAGGGGCCGGCAGCGGTCTGGGGCTGGCCATCGCCGGCCAACTGGTCAAGGCGCATGGCGGCGATCTCAGCGTCGTCAGCAGCCTGGGCCAGGGCACGACCTTTACCCTAGTGCTGCCGCCTGCGACCCCGGCGGACCCAAACTAGCCAACTGACCAGGCATTCTCCTCGACTATAGGCCGATGCAGACCCGGCGCGGGTCTGCTATCCTATAGAGGTGACAAGCAAGTTGGCTTGTCTAGGGGTAGAGGGGGGAGTATGGCCGTCCTGCCCCGTCCACGGCGTGAATATCTTCTCAAGCGCACCGCCGGCATGCCCGCGTTCGGCTGCGCGGCGATGCTCTCCTGCGTGCGCCGGACTAGCCTGTGCGGCTTGCTCCGGGCCGGTCTGCCTGCCCCATCCTGCTGCCCGCCGTCTTGGTGCGAACTGCCCAAAACCGGCTCTCGCCTGCGCCGTTTGGCCTAGGGGGGGCCGGTTTTTGTTTGGGTTGATTTCGGCTGCGACGGACGCGCGTCTGCGCGCCGTCTGCCCGGCTGCCGAGAACGACGCAAAGGAGGCTTGTCATGCAGTGGATCCGTTGGTTCAACGAGTTGGGGATCGCCGATGTCCCGCTGGTCGGCGGCAAAAATGCCAGCCTGGGCGAGATGATGCGTGCGCTGACGCCCTACGGCATCCGCGTTCCCAATGGCTATGCCATCACCGCGCACGCCTATCGTGACTTTTTGCGCTATAACGAGCTGGAGGACAAGATCCGCGCTGCCCTGGCCGGGATGAATGTCCAGGATGTCAACGACCTCTTGCGCCGCACAGGCCAGATCCGCCGGTTGATCCTCTTGGGCGATTTCCCGGAGGATATGAAGACTGAGATCCTCGACGCCTATCATATCCTGAGCCGGGAGTTCGGCGCGGCCACCGCCGACGTGGCGGTGCGCTCGTCGGCCACCGCCGAAGACCTGCCCACCGCCAGCTTCGCCGGCCAGCAGGAGACCTATCTCAACGTTCACGGCGAGGCCATGCTGCTGGAGTCGGTGAAGAAGTGCTTCGCCAGCCTCTTTACCCC
>QEUY01000919.1 GCA_003577365.1 Chloroflexota bacterium
AGTCGGCCCTGCAAAAGCCACAAATCTGTTGCACGACAACGACTTAGGGGTGAATCAGGGTGCCCATTTCTCTTGGGTTGCATTCCACTATGGTTTGTTTTCTGAGAGTTCTTGGGGGCTGCAGAGCATGACGACAGAAGACTTCTTCCGCGCGCGGCTGGACTCGATGATCGACTTGCGCCACCCGCTTGCGGTGCTGTCGACGAAGCTGCCTTGGCCGGGGATCGAGGCGGCGCTGGCGGTGAAGTTCGCGCACCAGGACCGACCGGCGAAGTCCGCCGTGGTGGAGGGTCTGTTCGGTGTGGAGTCCGTCGAGTTCGGCGGCGGTGTGAGCCGCGCGGGTCGGCCCCGTCTGCCGATTCGCCTGATGGCCGGGCTGCTGTACCTGAAGAACAGCTTCAACCTCAGCGACGAGGAACTGGTGGATCGGTGGGCCGAGAACGTCTACTGGCAGCACTTCTGTGGCCTGGTGTACTTCGAGCCGCGGCTGCCGTGCGACGCCACGCAGATCGGCCGCTTCCGCCGCGCCATCGGCGATGACGGCATGGAGTTGCTGCTCAAGGCCACGATCGAGACGGCAGTGCACAGCAAGAGCATCAAGCCGCAGGAACTGGAACGGGTGATCGTCGACTCGACGGTGCAGGAGAAGGCCATCGCCCACCCCACCGACAGCCGGCTGCTGGAGATTGCCCGCCACAAGGTGGTCAGCACCGCCAGGCGCCTGGGGCTGAAGCTCAAGCAGACCTTCGCCCAGGAGGGCAAGGAGCTGCGCCGCCGTGCCGGCGGCTACGCCCACGCCAAGCAGTTCAAGCGGCTCAAGCGCGCGCTGCGTCGCCAGCGCACGATCCTGGGCATCGTGATCCGTGAGGTCCGCCGCAAGCTGGCCGCCAGGGTCGCACCCAGCTGCGACGCCGCCGCTGCTGACGTGCTGGCGCTGGCCGCGATGAACACCTGGCTGGAGCGCGCCGAGCGCATCCACACCCAGAAGACCAAGGACAAGAACAAGCTCTACGCGCTGCATGCTCCGGAGGTGGAGTGCATCGGCAAGGGTAAGGCGCGCAAGCCCTACGAATTCGGCGTGAAGGTGGGCGTGGCGGTGACGCACGCCAGCGGCCTGATGGTCGGCGCGCGCACCTTTCCCGGCAACCCGTACGACGGCCACACGCTGGCCGAGCAACTCGAACAGGTACGCAACCTGTGCCAGGACATCGGCGTAGCGATCAAGACCGCGGTGGTCGACCTGGGCTACCGCGGCGTGGACGCCGACAACCCGGGCGTGGAGATCATCCACCGCGGCAAGTTCAAGAGCCTGACCAAGCTGCAGCGACAGTGGCTCAGGCGCCGGCAGGCGGTGGAGCCGGCGATCGGGCACGCCAAGGCCGACCACCGCATGGACCGCTGCTGGCTGAAGGGTGCCACGGGTGATGCGCTGCATGCGCTCAGCTGCGCGCTGGGCTACAACATCCGGTGGCTGATGAGGGCGCTGCAGGCAAAAGCCGCGAAGGCTTTGTTGTGGGCGCTGCAAATGGTCGCTGTGGGCGCTGAACAGGCTGTGCCGGCGGCTCAACGGGCACTGTGGAGCCTGGTCAGCGTCATGCCGAGATGGAAGGCGCTGTCAGAGGGCGGCGCACCTGTGCCTCGGCTGGCGCGGATTGGCGCTTGACGGGAAATTGCAGGGCCGACTCAAGAGTCAACATCCAGCGACCTGCTGGGCGATTGATGTGACTCAAATTTCCAGAGAGGGTGTGCTGGGGCAGTCCGATCCGGCGATAGGTAAAGGTTTGATCGGGAGCCTACAAGTGCTGGCGCATAGGAATTTCAAACGGTCTGGTCTGTGAAAAGCCTGGAAAGCCCGACTCAGCCCTGGGTGGGCAGCCGATGCCTGCCTGGATGGCTTGGAAC
>QEUY01000920.1 GCA_003577365.1 Chloroflexota bacterium
GATGTCACCGCCGAGTATGCCCGCAGTTCCGAGGTGATGAAGAAGGACATCCACTACCAGCCGTGGTGGCGCTACTGGTGGTGGCCGCTGCCCTGGCAACTAGGCTACCCCTACCGGCGCATCATCCAGCTGCAACCGGGCACCGACGCCGCCACCCACGACATCCGCCAGCTCCTGATCGACTCACTCAAACAGGAAGCTGAACGCGCCATCGAGAACGAGGGGCAGCGGGGCACCACCATGAATGCGCTCGACGCCGGGCTCAAGTTACCCTTTGAAACCTCCGCCGATGCGGGCGCAGAACAACCCCCGGCGCTGGTGCCCATCGTAGGTGACCCGCAGTACATCGGTGGGCTCGATGCGCCCGCGCTGGCGGTCGATTTTGTGCTAGTGAGCAACCGGTCGCCTGCCGACGCCAACCCGCTCTCCGGCCAGGTGTTGCACCCGGTCAGCGTCCGCTACCCGTGGATCCCTGGCCGCTGGTACGACTTGCCGGTCATCATGGCGCAGAACATCCACACCGATATGCACCACTATTTCACCGAGTGGCATGTGCAGCGCTGGGTAGCGGCCCAGGCGGACCCTGCCGCGGTGCGGGCGGTGATGGCCTTCTGGTACCCGCACTGGTGTGGCTGGGGCTACTGGTGGTGGAGCTGGCGCGGCAGCGACTGCATCGACATCGGCGTGGGCGAAGGTGAAAGCCTGGATGTCGAACAGATCACGCCGGTGCGCGTCTTCTATCCACAGTGGCCACCAGCGGGCCAGTGAGAGGTGTCCTATGAACGGCAAAAAGGCCCTACGACCAGTGCAGTTGTTGGCGACGGCACTGCCACTGGCGCTCCTGCTCCTGGCGGGTCACCCCCTGTTGCCGGTCGAGCAGACGGGGGTTACAGCGCCATCAGACCTGGCAGCCCTACCGCCCGCCGCCGTGCAGGGGTTGAGCTTTTCGGTGGCGACCGGCGGCGCCGCCACCGAAACTGGCGTCCACCCGGCCGACATTCTCGGCATCGGCGGCGCGCCGCTTATCTCATGTGAGAACCTGGGGCTGCTCTGTTACGGCGCCAGCGACAATGTCGACGACATCGCCAGCCTCTCGTTTGGCGACGACTTTGGCGATGACGACCTGCCGTCGCTCCAGTTCTCGGTGGATGGCGCCGCCCGTGGCCGAGCCGGCAGCGCGGTGCGCAGCGAAGCTGATTGCACACCGGCGGAAGCACAGGCCGACGCCTTCCAGACGGCGCTTGATGGCCACAACAGCCAGACCCTCGACGGCGACGGGGCCGCGTGCGCCAATGGCGAAGGCTACGGGCTGAGTCTGGCCGAAGACGCAGCGGCGGACATGATCGACGCCCTCGCTCGCGACCCGTGTCTGACCGTGGACCTGAACTGCGATGGCACGCCAGACGCACCCTTCTATCTGACGCTGGCGCCCGGTTCGCCTACGCTGGACCTCATCGGCGCAACTGCTGCCGACATCCTGGTGACCGGGTACGAGTACACATCTATCGTCTGGGCAGCCGGCATCGAGACATTGGGCCTAGCCGCCGGCGATGCCATCGACGGTCTCTGTCTGAGCGAAGACGGGGACGGTGTCTACGGCGAAGGGGACGTGGTGGTCATCTCGCTCGCGCCCGGTTCGCCCACCCTGGCACAGCTTGGCGCCGAGCCGGGCGACTTGTTGGGCATAGCTCCCCTCCGCAAGATCGCCTCGGCAAGCGCGTTAGGTCTGGAGAGGGCCGATAATGTGGATGCATTGATTTGCGCCAATGCAATCCCGCAAGCCACTACAGGGGAGCTCTATCTGCCGCTGATTCAACAGCAGTAAGGCCCGAAGTATCCGATATCGTCTGCACGGCACGGGTGGTCAACGACTGAGCCACTACATGAACGTCCCCGGCATT
>QEUY01000921.1 GCA_003577365.1 Chloroflexota bacterium
GTACGGTATGCTCCGCAGGTGCGTGTTTATGCGGCTCGCCAGACAAGCGAAGACGCATATTTTGGTGTTCATCTGCTCCCACCGACTGACCTTTTTTCGGTTGAGTGGTATTCGGGTCGCCATGGCGCCTGGGGCGCGTGTCCGCCCGACTGGCAGTGGGGGCTGGTTTGCACCTATGGCCCCACTTGTGCCAAGTTTCTCGACCAGGAGCCGGAGACCGTCCAACGCGAGTTGTGGGACCAGGCCCGCGCCGTCTGCCCTGCTCTGTTCACGCTAGACGAGGCCGATGTGGTCCACTATCACCGTTGGAAGTGGGCCGTGCCGATCATGCACCCTGGACACTATCGCGATCTGGCCGTATTTGAGAACCGGCCACCGGTTGTCCTGGCTGGTGATTACATGAACAACGCCTGCGTCGAAGGGGCCGTTCGTTCGGGCGAGGCGGCGGCTGCTGCATTTGGCCGGGCATGATTTGGCAGAATGTGATATGCTTTTGCCCCGTTCTGTAGAGTTCAGGAAGCAGCCGATGCCATCACCATTTCCGGGTATGGACCCTTATATCGAACATCCAGAATTGGTCACGGCCATCGAGATTCTGTTGCCAGTCAATAAGCAGTCCAGTCACGAAGCATATCTTGACTATCTGCGCAAACGGCGGGAACTGCTTCGCTCTGCGGCACATCTTGTGGAGATCGACCTCCTGCGTGGAGGCGAGCGACCACCGCTCGACGAACCGGCCCCACCGGCAGCCTCCTACTATGTGACCCTCAGGCGCGCTGAACAGCGGCCACAGGTCGAAGTCTGGCCGATCCAACTCCAGGATCGTCTGCCGACGGTGCCGGTTCCCCTGTCGCAGCCAGATCCTGACGCCTCACTAGACCTGGCCGCTGCCGTGGCCGCAGTCTATGAACGGGGTGGCTATGCCTCGCTCATCGACTATCGCCGCCCGCCACCCCCGCCAAAACTCTCTGAAGTCGATGCGCTTTGGCTCGACCGCTGGCTACGCCAACAAGAGATTCGGTAAAGCTCATTACCCCTGAAGCGCGGCAATATACCGCTCTGCCGAGCGATGCACCGCTGCCTTTGCATCGTCCGGCACGACGCGCTCCCACCATGCGCCATAGATCCGGTCAAAGGCAAACGGCTCCACCGCAGCGACAATCTGGCGCACCTTGCTCGCCGGCAGCGGGATCAGATTCGGGTAGCTGTACATAAAGCTCACATAGCGCCGGTCTGAGACGACCTGCAAGATGTCACCCGTCAGCAAGACCCCTTTGCCCTCGGCGCCGGCCGGCCAGTGGAGCACCGTTCCGCCGGCAAAATGGCCGCCGGCGTGGACCAATGTGAGCCCATCCCATAGCGGCTTTGTTTCGCCCGTCCAAAACGCAATCGACGGGTCGGGGCGCATCACCCACTGCTGGTCGTCGGCGTGCAGATAGACTGGCGCGTCAAAGGCGTGGCTCCACTCGACCATGCTCGAATAGTAATGGGGGTGCGAGATGGCGATGGCGGCGACCCCACCCAACGCCTTGACGACGGCAATGGTCGGGTCGTCGAGCAGGCTGATACAGTCCCACAGTACGTTGCCGGACGGTGTCTGGACGAGCAGGGCGCGCTGGCCGATGGCAAAGGTGGGGTGCGTACCGATGCCGGTCAGCTTTGGTTCCTCTGGCTTGATGACGTTGTGGTACTCATCGCGCAGCCGTTCCAGGGTTGTCCACTGTTGGCCGCGCCAGCCGATGTACTGGCGCTCGTCTGCGCAGATCTGACACTCTTCCGGCGGTTGCTCGGTTGCGGCGTGCTGGGTGCCGCAGGTTGTGCAGATGTAGTGTGTCATAGCCTCTCCGGTCTCTGTGAATGATGGCGCTGTATTCGGTCACCAACTGAAGCTCGCGGAGT
>QEUY01000922.1 GCA_003577365.1 Chloroflexota bacterium
GCCCTTGATCTCCACATGATAGACAAAGGCCGCGCCATAGGTGTCGAAAAGCTGGGGCAGGGTCATCATGCGCGTGCCGCCGAAGAGATGGGGCGAGAACCACGCGCCCATGTCAAGATCGGCCAGGTCGGGCCAGGCCAGCGTTTCGACGGCGCGCGGCCCGTGACCATAGCGCGCCAGCGTGCCGTCGTGGCAGAGCGCGATCTGCCCGTCGGTCGTGAGTTGGGCATCCAACTCGACTTCGGTCACCCCCATGGCGCGCGCCAGGTCAAAGGCAGGCAGCGTGTTCTCCGGGGCATAGGCCGACGCGCCGCGGTGGGCGATGATGCGAAAGGCCGCAGGGACAGGGATGGGCAGCATAGCCGGGGTGCTCCTCAGAGATTGCACGCAGAGATTGCGCTCAAGGTTTGCGGCCGACGAAGATCGCTTCCTCCAGGGTAAAGCTCAGGTCGTCGCCCGCCGCTTCGACCGCAAAGAAGGCCGCGGCCGCGGGCGGCGCGTCCACCAGCCGCCGGCGCAGTTCGGCCAGCGTCGGCAGGGTGACGCCCATGCGCCCGGCCCAGGCGGTAAAGGCCATGCGCTTGGGTGCGGTCTCGACATGCAGCAGCGTGAACCCGGCAGCGGCATAGGCGGCCATCCATTCGGCGACGCTGAGGGCGCGGTGGTGGCTGGGGTCGCGCAGCGCCTCAAAGGCGTTGATATAGGCCCCGGCCTCATCCGCCGCGCTCTCCCCGCCCGGCACGACATTATCCACCACGGCCAGGATGCCCAACGGGCGCAGCACGCGCGCCGCCTCGGCCATAAAGCGGTCGATGTGGGGGAAATGATGGGGTGCGATGCGGCAGGTGACCAAGTCGAACTCGCCGTCGCCATAGGGCAGCGCCTCGGCGTCGGCGAGTTCCAGCGTCACGTTGGCGATCCCTCTTTCGGCGGCAAGTTTGGCCGCCACAGGGATCATCTCCGGCGTCAGATCGGTGACGACGACCTGCGCCACATGCGGCGCAAAGGCAAAGGCCGTGTGCCCGGCGGCGCTTGCCACATCCAGCGCGCGCCAGCCCGGCTGCGGCTGTACCAGCTCCACCAGCCGGGCCAGGCTGGCCCCTTGGGCATGGACGGCGCTGGTGGCATAGGCGGCGGCGTTTGCACCAAACTGCTTCTTGACCAACTCTTTACTCATGCAGACACCTTGTAGAGTAGAGGCATGTAGCGTAGCGGCATCGAACGGGATCGTGATCTGATCCAGGCCTGTAGTCTACAAGGTCGTCCACCAGAATGGAAATCTCGCCTGCAGGCAGGTGATCCGAAATTGGCCCAGCAGCTCCAGACCCACTAGAAGCCTTGCCAGCCGTGTTCACGCAGCCACGGCCCCAGCGCGGCATCCTGTGCTTCGACCGCCGGGCGGAACTGCTCGTCGGCCAACAAGAGCTGCAAGGGGCGGATCACCGTCGCCTCCTCGCGGCCAAAGTGGAGTTCGGTCAGTGCCCGCGCCTCGCGCGCCGCGGGGATCAGTTCTTTGATGTCGGCCTGGCCTGTTTCCACGGCAGCCAGCGTTTGCATATAGCGATCGATCGCATCTTCGATCGGGCCGTGTTCCTGTTCGATCACATCCGCCGAACGGATCAGCGTCGGGTCGCCCACCGCCCGCGCGATCGGGAAGAGCGCGGCGTCTTCGGTCTGGGCATGGACGGTCAGCACCTCTTGCCAAAAGACACCCATCTGCTGCGCCTCCTCCAGTGTGGGCGAGCCATCGGTCAGCGCCACCAGGTCGGCGCGCATCTGCGTGATCAGGACATCGTGTAGGGTCAGGAAGGCGGCGAACGAGCCGTCGGCGTTGACAGGGCGCATGCGCGGGCGCTCCATGGTGGCGCTCTCCATGGCGGTCAGATGCAGCTTCGCC
>QEUY01000923.1 GCA_003577365.1 Chloroflexota bacterium
CTTGGGGGTGGTGAACAGCTCCTGCACCGGCGCTTTTTCCACCACCCGCCCCAGATACATGACCGCCACCTCGTCGGCCACCTCGGCGATCACCCCCAGGTCGTGGGTGATGAAGATCATTGCCATGCCGTTCTCCGCTTGCAGCCGCTGCAGCAAGTTGAGGATTTGGGCCTGGGTGGTCACGTCGAGTGCAGTGGTCGGCTCGTCGGCGATCAAGATGCGCGGGTTGGTGGCCAGCGCCATGGCGATCATGGCGCGCTGGCATTGGCCGCCGCTCAACCGGTAGGGGTATTCGCCCATGCGCTGTTCTGGGTTGGGGATGCCGACATGGCGCAGCCATTCGATGGCCTGGCCGCGCGCCGTCTCCTCGTCAAGGTCGCTGTGCAGGCGGATGGCCTCGACGATCTGATTGCCCACGGTATGCACCGGGCTAAACGAGGTCATCGGCTCCTGGAAGATCATCGAGATCTGCCCGCCGCGCATCGCTTTCATCTCGGCGCTGTAGGGCGGCAGCTTGAGCAGGTCGACTTGCCGGTAGTGGCCGGCAGCATCGCGATAGCGATAGAGGATTTCGCCGCCGACGATGCGCCCCGGCCTGTCCACGATCTGCAGAATGGACTTGGCCGCCACGCTCTTGCCGCAGCCGCTCTCGCCCACAATGCCCAACGTCTGGCCGGGCAGCACGTCGAGCGTGGCCCCATCCACGGCATGCACGACCCCCTCGCCGGTGAAGAAGTAGGTCTGCAGGTTGTTGAGTTGAAGCAGCGGCTCGCGCTCCGGGTCGGGCGCGGGGCTGGCCAGTTGCGTCTGTTGAATTTGATTCATGCGGGTTGCTTCATGCTAGGCGGATTCCGTCACGCTGTAGGGGTCGGCGGCGTCGCGCAGCCCGTCGCCCATAAAGTTCAGGGCCAAGATGACGACGATCACCGGGATCGCCGGGATCATCAGCCAGGGCGTGAGGGCGATGGCCTGGATATTCTGCGCGGCCTGCAGCAGCACGCCCCAACTGATGGCGGGCGGGCGCAGCCCCAGCCCCAGAAAGCTCAGGGCCGTCTCGCTGATGATCATAAAGGGGATGGCCAGCGTGGCCGAGGCGATGATATGGCTGTAGAACGACGGGACCATGTGGCGGAAGATCACATCTTGCCAGCCCGCACCCGCCACAACCGCCGCCGTGACAAAGTCTTCCTCACGCATCGCCAGAAAACGCCCGCGCACGACGCGCGCCAGGTCGGTCCAGGCGAAGAGCGAGATGATCACCGTGATCGCAAAGTAGAGTTGCATGATCGACCAGTCGGGCGGCAGCGACGCTGCCAGCCCCATCCACAGCGGCACGGTCGGGATCGAGCGGATGATCTCGATGGTGCGCTGGATCACATTGTCCAGCCAGCCGCCGAAGAAACCGGAGACGCCGCCAAGCAGGATGCCCAGGGCCAGGCTCATGGCGACGCCCACCAGGCCGATGGTCATCGAGGTGCGCGTGCCGAAGATGATGCGTGAATAGAGGTCGCGGCCCTGCATGTCCGTGCCCAGGATAAAGATGCGTTCCTCGGCGCGCTCGTTCGCCACATCCACTACGCCAAAGAAATGGCGGTCGGAAGGGAACAGCCCCAACCATTCGTATTCAAACCCGCGCGCCATAAAGGCCACGTCGATCTTCTGCGTACAGTCGGTCACATAGATTTTTTGCAGCGTATAGGGGTCGCGCTGGCCTTCGACCGCGCACACATAGGGCCGGAACGCGCCCTCCTGAAACCAATGGATGGGCTGAGGCGGGATCAACGCCCGCGCCGAGCGCCCATCGCGCGGGTCGCTGATGGCGAAAAACTCGGCGAAAAGCGCCAGCGTATAGAACAGCAGCACAATGCCCAGCGAGATCAGCGCCAGCTTGTGCCG
>QEUY01000924.1 GCA_003577365.1 Chloroflexota bacterium
AAGGCCCAGGGCGTCGTGGCGTTGACCGAGAAGTAGGGCGCGCGATGGCCCAACGGCGGCACGCCGGTGATCCGCATCACCGCCTCGATGCTGCGCCCCAGTTCTTCGTCAAAGGCGGCGGGCGTCAGCTTATAGACAAAGCGGTGATGGTAGCCATGCACGCCGATCTCATGCCCCTCGGCGGCGATCGTCTCGATCAGCGCCGGGTGCTGGTCGGCTACCGCACCCAGGACAAAAAAGGTCGCGGTCACCCCGCCGGCGCGCAACAAACGCAGCAGATGCTGCGTCGCCGGAACCACTCTGCTCTCCAAGGTGGGCCAGCGCGCCACCTGGGGGTTGGTGCTGGTCAGCCCTTGGAACCACTCCTCCAAGTCGACCGTAAAGGCGTTGAGCAGGACGGCCGTCCTTTCGTTACCCTACATAGCCCAGGCTGCGCAGCCGGTCTGCCAGGATCTTCTTGTCCTCGGCGCTGAGCGTCTCCTCCGGCGCGCCGCCACCCGCTTGCCCCTCTGCGCCGGGCGCAGCCGCGGCGCGCGGCGTGGCCGCGGCCCGTGAACCCGCAGGCGCCAGCGCCTCGGCCAGCACACGGCCATCCATCTGCGCCGCCGGCTCGCCCATCAGATGCAAGATCGTGGGGGCCAGGTCGTAGAGGCTGGCGTTCTCGACCACCGCGCCCGGCTGGATCGACGCGCCATAGGCCATAAAGATGCCGTTCATGCGGTGCGTGCCGGAGATGCCGCGGCGCATCGACTCGATAATTTTGTGGCTGCCGAATTCATACTCGCCAAAGCCAAAATATTCCAGCCGCCGCGGCAAAAAGACGATGTCGGGCGCTTTGTCCAAATGCTCGCCGTGATACAGCTCCTCGCGACGGTGGATCGACTCGACCACCAACTCGCCGGTCTCCGGGTCGCGCAGCGTCTGCAGCCGGGCGATGATCTGGTCACGCACGCGCTCATACGCTGCGCCTGGCTGTACACAGCCCTGCGGCTCGCGCCCGGCCACGTTCAAATAGACCTGGCCCACATTGCCCAGCGAATAGGCCTGCGTGCGGCTCCAGTCAATGTCTTCAAACGAGAGGAAGAGCGTCTTGAGCAGCCCTTGGCCTTGGCCGCGCACCACTTCACGCTTGAGCGCGCCCAGCCCCAGCCGCATCAGCGTGTCATAGACGTTCATCGGGCTGAAACCGCCGCGGAAAAGCCTATGCTTGAGACCGGTGCGCAGACCGGGATTGACGGCCATAAAGCCTTCTTGCAGCAGCCAGTTGTTGACGTGGATGAACTTGTGAAACGGCCCGAAGCCGTGATCCGACATGACGATCAGCGTCGTGTCGTCGGGCAGCGTGTCCACGATCTGCGCCAGCTTGCCGTCCAAATAGGCATAGTAGTCGCGGATAGCGTTGCCATACTTCAATGCCTTGTGCGGGTCGTGCAGCGGGTGGTGCGGGTCCATATGTTTCCACAGCGCATGGCTGATGGTGTCGGTCCCGTTGAAGACCACCATGGCAAAGTCCCACGCCTCGCGGCCGCGCAGATAGTCCAGCGTGCGCAGGCGTACATCGGTGGTGTGATAAAGCTTCTGCAAAAAGGCATCTACGCCCGAATCCGAATAGGCCTGGCCTGGGTCGGGATAGAGGATATACTCGCCCACCGCGTCCACGATCTCTTGATAGAGGCCGGCGGGATAGGTGATGGTTGCCTGGGTGCTGGGCGCAGGTAGGCCGGAGACCAGCACGCCGTTGACCGGTGTGGGCGGATAGGTCATGGGGACATTGAGCGCACAGACGCGCCGCCCGGCCTGGCTGAGCAGCGTGTAGATCGTCGGCGCGGTGCAGTCGAGCGCGGTCACGGGCGAGAAGGTATAGCGGCCCTCGTCGCGCGCGATCCAGTCATA
>QEUY01000925.1 GCA_003577365.1 Chloroflexota bacterium
GTTTCCACCACGCGCGGCCAGCCGCTGCCTTCGCCGACGCCGTAGATGCCCTCGTCGGTGTAGACCTTGATAAACAACCAATTGCGCGCTCGCCAGCCCGAGGAGTCCGGGACATTGGCGTGCATCAGGAACGTCTTGATGTCGGTGATCTTCATGGCGTTCTTTCCTGTGCGGCCGGTCTGCAATCTGCGCAACTCGACCGTTGTTGATTCGCTAAGATTATTGACGTTGGAATCTGAAAAGAGGAACGGCTGTGCAGATGAATATGTGAAATTGATGGTGTGCGCCTTGGCGAATTGGCGGCGCGGTATGCACCGCCTTACCGGGGTAAACGGTTCATTGCCCTCATAGCGGCGGTATGGTGCCGCCGCTACGGATGGGCAGCGCTTTCGTAGCGCCGAAAACCGCACCTACAAAGCTTTCAAGCCCCCTTCCAGGGGGTGTTGTTTAGCCCAGCGGTTGACCGCCGGGCGGCTCCGGGCAGTCGGGCGGGTGTGTCAGCCGCGCAGAATTTCCAGCAGCCGGTCGAGCACAATCTGCTCTTCGCCGTCAGATAGGGTCATGGGGTTGAGATAGATGGCATCGCCGCCGCCTGCGGCCACATGGATCGACGGCGTGCCGCTGTTGAGCTGCGCCACCACCTCGTCGCGGCTCAGACCAGCCTTGGCGGCGTCGATGATGACCTTGGCGCGCGGCAGGGGCTGCCCGGCCTCGTTGGGGAAGGATCGCTCGGCGCGCACGCCCGGCACTTGGTTGAGCGCCGCACACCAGCCCGCCACGACTTCTTCGTCTTGCGAGGCGCGCGCTTCATGGTCGCGCGCCAGATAGAGCTTGACCGCGGTCAGCAGCCCGACCATCTCCTCCTTGCCCACCTTCATAGGCCGGCCAATGCTGTGGTTGGGGTTGCCGTTGAGACGCATCGCTTCGATCAGGTCGCGGCGGCCCACCACCAGCCCGGATGACTGCGGCCCGCGCAGGTCCTTGCCGCCGGAGAAGATCGCCAGCGCCGCGCCCATCTGCGTAAAGCGCCACAGGTTTTCCACCGGCGGCACCTGCGCCGCGGCATCCACCACGACCGGCACGTTGTGGCGGTTGGCGATCTCGATCACGGTCTCCAGCGGCAGGTCACCGTGACCGGTCATAGCCCCTTGGAACCAGAAGACGGCTGCGGTCTTGTCGTTGATCGCCCGCTCCAGTTCCCAGGGCGCGGTGTGACCGGCGTAGCCGATCTCCACGATTTTGACGCCTACCTGACGCACGGCATGGTCATAGCCGTTGCGGTGCGATTTGTGGATGATGACCTCGTTTTTGAGGCCGGTCAGGTCGGGGAGCTGCTGGATCGCTTTGGGGTCGGTGCCGGCGATACAGGCCGCCGTCGCCAGCACGATCCCGGCGGCCGCGCCCGACGAGACATAGGCCGCCTCGTTGTGGGTCATGGCGGCCAGCCGCTCGCCCACGGCGCGCTGCAGCTCGTCCAGGTTGACAAAATGTTTGGAGGCTTCGACCATGGCGTCGACCACTTCGGGCGGCATGACCGAGCCGCCCAGCCGGGTCAGGGTCGCGCTGGCGTTGATCAGGGGGCGGATGCCCAGGTCTTCGTAAATGCTCATCGGGTCCTCTTTGGGTGCTTTGCTTCTAGCTACATGGGTGGAAATGGGCTGAGTTGCCGGTCTGCGCGCCGGCCTAGCAGGATGAGTTCGTCTGGGGAGAGAGGCGCGGCCGGGCTACCCTGCGACCGGCCCATTCCGCCCCATTATCGGCCATCTTCGCTTTGGACGCAACGCGCCGTGCATCTGAAAACTCGACTGCACAGGCCGGGCAGAGGAGAGGATTGGTGTCGCCGCCAAAGCGAGCATAGAATAGGGGAGAGGCTGCGCTGGGCGGCCTGCTCA
>QEUY01000926.1 GCA_003577365.1 Chloroflexota bacterium
GCGTTCGCCGCCGCAGGGTAGGGTATGCCCCCATCTATACCTGTCGGACATATCTTTCGCCATGGCAGATCACGCAGGCAATTGCTATTCTACAGCCAACGAAATAAGCTATGTATGTCGGCGGTTTGTATATTTGCCGGCCGGCATCGCCCACTGAAGGGTGCGACTGGCATATGGCTAAGGAAGAGACAAGTGCGAAAGTGATTGTCGTAGCGAATCGACCTCGATTTTTTCGGGAATTGCTCTATCGGGCCTTGACCACCGCGTCTGAGGCGTTTCAAGTTCTGGAACTCACCGACGAGGGCGAACTTGGCAAGGCGCTCAGAAACCTACCGGCGGACTGGGTGATCCTTACATCCGAAGAGGAGGCCAAACTTCCGGCCGCGGCGGAATCGCTGCTGGCGGCGCGGCCGGCGCTTTCGGCGGTCGCCGTCTCTCCCGACGGCGCGCGCGTCGAGGTGATCGCCGCCGGCACACATGGGCGCACCCGCCAAGATTATCAAAACATCTCGTTGGCACAATTGATCGCAGTGTTGGCTGCGGGGCCACAACCGGCCAATTCTTAGCGGGGCATAGAGTACGGACGGCTGATCAAGCTAGACGGCTGAGGAGATACCCGGCCAATGCCCTTATCATGCGCAGTCATGTGTGCATACATCTTGTCGACTGTTGAACCCGCTTCGTCACAGCGCCCCGCGCGGAACCGCCAGACCGCTCGTGGCGCTGTGTGTTTACTTGGCCCATCCCGGTGTTCGCCCTGACCGGGGCATAGACCTGGCACAGACCTGGGTCTGCGTGCCCTGCATCAATCGCAACCTGTACTACCCGTAAGCGGTCAGAGGAGCACCCTCGTGTACCCTCATATAAGGAGAACAGAACCATGATTGACCGGTTTACTGTAAGCGAGCTACAACCCTTGATCGCGTTTCACGGCGGCCCTGCCGTATCGCTCTACATGCCCGCCCACCGCGTGACAACCCGCATCCAAGAGGATACCATCCGGCTGAAAAACCTGTTACGCGACGCTGAAACCCAACTGGCCCAGACGGGCATGCGCTCCCCCGACATACGCGACCTGCTGGCCCCGGCCCAGGACTTGCTCGACAACACCAACTTCTGGCAGCATCAAAGCGACGGCCTCGCCATCTTTCTGGGTCAGGGCGCAAGTTATATCTACCGTCTGCCGCTCGACTTCCAGCCGCTGGTCGTCGTCGCCCAGAGCTTTCATGTCAAGCCGCTGCTGCCGCTGCTCGCCAACGACGGCGCCTTTTATGTACTTGCCGTCAGCCAAAACGACGTGCGCGTCCTGCGCGGCGCCAAGCACACCGTCGACGAGCTTGACGTGGACGGTGTGCCGGGCAGTCTGGCCGAGGCGCTGCGCTATGACGATACGGATCGCCAACTGCAGTACCACACCTCGACGCCGCCTGCCGCGGCCGGTGGCCGGCGCTCGGCGATCTACCATGGACATGGCGGTGCAGCCGCCGACGACAAAGACCGCCTCTTGCGCTATTTCCAGGCCATCGACAGGGGGCTGCAGGAACTGCTGCAAGACCAGCGGGCGCCGCTGGTCTTTGCCGGCGTGGACTATCTGCTGCCTATCTATCAGGAGGCCAATAGCTATCCGGGGCTGATGGACACAGGCATCAGCGGCAACCCGGAGGAGATGCGCCCCGAGGAACTGCACCGCGCCGCCTGGCAGATCGTCGCGCCCTATTTCGCCCGCGCCCAGTCCGAAGCGCTGGAGACCTACAAGCAGTTGGCCGCCACCAACCAGGCGGCGCACACCATCCGCCAAATTCTGCCTGCCGCCTATCAGGGCCGGGTGCAGACCGCCTTTGTCCCGTTCCACCAGCAGCTTTGGGGCACGTTTGACCCGGAGACCGGCGAAG
>QEUY01000018.1 GCA_003577365.1 Chloroflexota bacterium
GTCCGTATGTGTGCCTGTCCGTGTGCATGGCAGACGGGCTGCCACGGGGGCAGCCCCTACGGTGATCCTTGCGAGACAAAGCAATAAGACGCTGGGATCAAAAACACCCCTCGTCAACGGGGCGATATTCTAACCGCCGCCTGGTGCGCCGATGCGTGCAGACCAGACGGCGGTACCATACCGCCGCTACAGTGGAGCCTGAATGATGTAAGTGTGCCCATGGCCGCCGAGCCGGCCAAACCTATGCAGCGGCCTCTGTGGCGCGGCGCTGATTGAAGACCTCATACAAGACCACGCCGGTCGCCACCGCCAGGTTGAGCGAGTCGCCGCGGCCCACCATCGGAATCCGCACCATGGCGTCACACAGCGCCATCTCCTCGGCTGACAGCCCATGTTGCTCGCTGCCCATCCACAGCAAGAGCGGGGGCCGATAGACAAGCGACCGGTAGTCGGTGGATGCAGCGCCCGACGTGCCCACGAGTTGGAAGCGGCGCGCCGCTTTCCAGGCGGCGAGCTGCGGCAGATCGGCGCGTATGACGCGCTGGGAGAAGATCGCGCCCATGCTGGCGCGCACGGCCTCCGGGTCATAGGGGTCGGTCGTATGCCCAACCAGAATCACTCCCGCCGCGCCGACCGCATCGCAGGTGCGCAAGATCGCGCCCAGGTTGCCGGGGTCTTGCACACCGGAGAGCGCCACCCAGCACAACTCGCGGCGGTAACACACGTCGGCGAGTGTCGACCACTGCTGGCGCACCACCGCGGCCAACCCTTGGGGGTGCTCTTTGGTGGAAAGACTTTTGAAGACCTCCTCGCTTACCTCAAGACAGGCGACGCCGGCGCGGCGGCGGCTCTCCACCACCTCCAGGGCAAAGCGGCTGGTTAAGAGCGAAGGCGCGACCACCAACTGCATGATGGCCGCGCCGGCCTGCACCGCTTCCGCCACAATGTGAATGCCTTCGACAAAGAACAGACCGCTCTCCTCGCGCCCCTTGCGATGATGCAGGCTGCGGATCTTCTTGACAGCGGCGCAATGCAGATTCGAGACCAATCCATTCACTGCTGGCCCGTTCACCTGGCGGCCTCCTCGCCCCCTAGAACGCAGACAGCGCGACTCGCCGCGGCGCGGCGAGCCCGGCGGCTGCCTAATAGCCAATACCACGCAGATAGTCGACCATCCGCTTGCTGCGTTTCGCCTCGCTGATGGCATCCTCTGCGCCGGGGATCGGTTCGCCCGGACAGGCGGTCACCCAACGCCGGAAGCCGATCTCCTCCAACACGTTCTTTACCGCCGGAAAATCCACATTGGCCGCCTGCCCCACGTCGACCCAGACAGGCAGATAATAGCCGTCCTCGCGGCGCGAAGTGGAGGAGTAATCTTGCAGGTGGATGTAGTTCAGTTGGCTTTGAAAATCGCGGATCGACTGCACCGGGTCATAGCCCCAAAGCTGGGCGTGCGAGACATCAATGCAGAGCTTCGCCTTGTCCAACATCCCCATATAGGTTGTCCAATCCTCGCTAGAATCCACCAGCAGATTGGTATGGATGTGATAGCTCAACTCCAGCCCCAACGGGGCAGCGTACTCGGCCCAAGCCTCGGCGCCTTCCGCCGCAGCCTTGAGGTCGTCATAGGTGACAGCACGGCCCTGGGGCTTGGGGCCGTTCATAAACATATAACAGTCTGCGCCCACCTCGGCGGCGAACTCCATGCGGCGCTTGTTGCGCTCCACGTTGGCGCGGTCGCGGTAATCCGGGGAGCCTTGAGCCGTATAGACGGCCAAGGGCATATCGGCGTTGGCGCAGACCCGGCGCAGCCGCGCCGGCGTGCCCAGCCAGTCCAGCGGCAGCCGGCCTTCCCAGCCGTCCCAGCCCGCTTTTTTCAGTTCGGTCAGCGCCGGCTCCAGGTCCGGCTCCTTCCAGCGCAGCGTGGCATAGCCCAACTTGAACGACATCTGCTCCTCCATTGTCCTCTGTGTTCGATAGGTGTTCGATAGGTGTTCGATAGGTAATAGGTAGTAGTGAATGGGATGTGGTGTGTAGCTTGTGGTGCGTAGATCGTAATATGCAGATAGGGAGCCGGCGCGGCTCCGATGCCGCGCCGCGATGGGTGCGTAGTGGTGAATACGTGGTGATCTGGCTATGCGCCCAGCAGAGCGGCGGCCCCGTGGACAATCTCGCCGCCCACAATCGTCGCCACCACGTCGGTCTCTAGGATCGACATCGCCGGGATCGAAAAGATATCTTCCGAGAGCACCACCAGGTCGGCGAACATGCCGGGCGCGATCCGGCCCTGGACATGCTCGCGCTTGACCGAGTAGGCTGCGCCGGTCGTATAGGCCGCCACCGCTTCGTCGACGGTCAAGCTCTGCTCCGGATACCAGCCGCCGGCGGGCGTGCCGTCGCCGCGGCGGCGTGTGACCGTGGCGTGGATGCCGCGCAGCACGTTGAGGTCTTCGACCGGCGCATCGGAGCCAAAGGCCAGCACTGCGCCGGTCTCGGCCAGGCTGCGCCAGGCATAGGCCAGGCGGCTGCGTGCGCCCCAGTGGGCGTCGGCCATGCGCATGTCTTGCGTGCAGTGGATCGGCTGCATCGAGGGGATCACCCCCAGCTCGGCGAAGCGCAGCAGGTCGTCCGGGTGCAGCACCTGGGCATGTTCGATGCGGTGGCGCAGTTCCAGCCCCACCCCGGCGCGGCGCGTGGCCTCGATGGCATCCAGCACATGGCGGTTGGCCTGGTCGCCGATGGCGTGGATATGCACGGCCAGCCCGGCGCGCGCCGCCTTGTCCACCTGCGCGGCCAGGTGTTCCGCCGTCGCCACCGCGATCCCCCGGTTGTCCGGCTCGCCCTCATAAGGCTCGACCATCAGCGCAGTACGTGCGCCCAACGCGCCGTCGGCAAACATCTTGACCGCGCCAATCCGCAGCAGATCGTCGCCCCAGCCGCTGCGCAGCCCCACCTGGATGGCCGCGTCCATGTCGGCTTCGGGGATCTGCTGGACGACGCGCAGCTTCAGTTCGCCGGCGTCGCGCAGCGTCTGAAAGGCGCGCAGCGCGGCCGCGCCTTCCATATTATGGATGCCCACAATGCCATGCGTGTGCGCCACGGCCATAGCGGCGCGCACCGCTTCGACCGCTTCGGCGTCGGACGGTTCGGCCAGCAGCCGGTCCACCAGGTCAATCGCCAGCTCCTTGAGGATGCCCGTAGGCGCGCCGGTGGCCGGGTCGCGCTCGATCTCGCCGCCAAACGGGTCGGGCGTGTCCGCGCCGATCCCTGCCAGCGCCAGCGCCCGGCTGTTGGCCCAGGCCGCATGGCCGCACTTGCGGCGCAGCAGCACGGGATGGTCGGGCGCGACCGCGTCGAGATCATGGCGCGAGGGAAAACGGCCCCCGGCCCACAGCGATTGGTCCCAGCCGCGGCCCGTGAGCCAGTGCCCCGCGGGCGTCGCCGCGGCGCGCGCCGCCACCCGCTGCTGCGCCTCGGCCAAGGTAGGGACCTCGGCCAGGTCGATCTGGCGCAAGCTCAGCCCATAGGAAAGAAAATGCAGGTGGGCGTCGGTAAAGCCGGGAACCACCGTCCGCCCGTGCAAATCCACTGCCTGGCCGCCGGGCGCAAGCAAGGCGCGCATCTCGTCATCGCCGCCCGCCGCGACGATCTGGTTACCGGCGATGGCGACGGCGCGCACCACAGGCCGCGCCTCGTCCATGGTGTGGATCTTGCCGTTGAAATAGACCCGGTCGGCGTGCATGGCGGCTCCTCGACCTACCCGGTTGTCGTGTATACTGGTGAAAGAGAAGACGATCTAGCACGCTATTTTATCACATCCACCGCGGATCCAATTCACCGCAATCGCCGAGCCACCATGGTGCGCCGGGCGGCTGTGGGCAGAAAACACCGGAAACAGATCGACGAAATGACAAAAGCTATGGGTGAAACAGCGCACGAATGGGCCGATCTGCTGATCGTCCACGGCCATCTGTTGACCATGCGGGGCGCAGGCGTCGGCTATCTGCCCGACGGCGCGCTGGCGCTGCGCGGCGGGCGCATCGCCGCGGCCGGCCCCACCGCCGAACTGGAGGCACGCTTTACCGCCGCCGGCACGCTCGACGCCCACGGCTGCGCCGTGCTGCCGGGGCTGATCGACGCGCACATGCACACCCCTTGGGCCGTGGTGCGCGGTGTGGCGCAGGATGTGGCCCACTGGATGCAGAAGGGACTGGCCCCCTATGCCAAACACCTTTCGCCCCAGGCGGCGCTGGCCGGCACACGGCTCAATGTGCTGGAGGCGCTGCGCGCCGGGACCACGACCATGGGCGACTATGCCACGCCCTTCCCCGGCTGGGCCGAGGTCTTTGACCAGGCAGGCGTGCGCGCCCGTCTTACGCCGACGATCAACGCGCTGCCGCCCGGCGGCATGGCGGGCTGGCGCATCGGCGACCTCTATCCACTGGACGAAAAGAGCGGAGCGGCCGCGCTCCAAAACGCGCTGGCCTTTGCCGATGCCTGGCATGGGGCCGCCGGTGGGCGCATCACGGTGATGTTGGGGCCGCAGGGGCCGGACATGATCGGCCGCGACCAACTGCTGGCCGTCAAAGCCGCCGCCGAGGCGCGCGGGCTGATGATCCATATGCATGTGGCGCAGGGCGACCGCGAGATCGACCAGATGCTCAAACGCTTCGGCCAACGCACGCCCGGCTATCTGGCCGCCATCGGCTACCTGGACAGCCAGCTTCTGGCCGTGCATCTGACCGAGGCGACCGACGCCGAAACCGAGCGGATCGCGGCTAGCGGCGCCAGCATGGCGCTCTGCTCCGGCAGCATCGGCATCATCGACGGCATCGTGCCGCCGGCGCATGTCTTCCGCCAGGCGGGCGGCCGCGTGGCGCTGGGGTCCGACCAAGCGGCGGGCAACAACTGCAACAACATCTTCAACGAGATGAAGCTCACCGCGCTCTTCAACAAGATCAAACACCGCGATCCAACCGTCATGCCGGCCTGGGAAGTGCTGCGCATGGCGACGATTGAAGGCGCACAGGCAATTGGGCTAGGCGACGAGATCGGGTCGCTGGAGGTGGGTAAGGCGGCGGACATCATTCTGGTCGACCTGACCGAGCCGAACCTGCTGCCCATCTTGGAAGCGCCAATCCGCACGATTGTGCCCAACCTGGTCTATGCCGCCACAGGACGTGAGGTCAGGACGGTGATCGTGGCCGGGCGCGTCTTGATGCGCGACGGCGTGATGCAGACGCTCGACGCGGCCACGATCCGCGCCGAAGCGCAGGCCGCGGCGCAGGAGGTCGCACGCCAGGTCGCCGCCGACCCTGTTCACCGCGAGATGGCGCTGCTGCGCCCTATGGCCGCCGGTCAGCTCTGATGCCGTGCGCCACGGATGCTTGCCGCCGGCCCTCCATCCAAACGCCCGGCGAGTTGAGATGAGCACACATGCCCATGCCCGGGCGCGCTGGGCGGTCGACCGCCGCTTCATCGCGCCCAAGGCCTATTACTTCAGCTACTACGCCGCCATGGCCGGGCTGATGCCCTTCCTGGTGCTCTATTATCGCCAGGTCGGCCTGAGCGGCGGCCAGATCGGCCTGCTGGCGGGCCTCCCGCCCTTTTTGACCTGGCTGGCCGCGCCCTTGTGGGGCGCGCTGGCCGACGCCACGCAGCGCCACCGCCAGTTGATGGTGGTCGCCAACGTCGGGACCATCGCCGCCGTGCTCGGTCTGGCGCAAGCCCAATCCCTGCTCTGGCTGCTGCCGCTGGTGATGGTCTATGCCGTCTTCAACGCGCCGCTCATGCCGCTGGTGGACAACAGCGTCATGGCGCTGTTGGGGGAGCGCAGCGCCGACTATGGCAAGCAGCGGCTGTGGGGTGCAGTGGGCTGGGGCGTCGCCGGGGGGATCGCCGGCCTGCTGGTGGATCGCCTGGGCATCAGCGCCAGCTTCTTCGCCTTTGCGCTGTGGATGACGGTGGGGCTAGTGGTAGCCCTGCGGCTGCCCATTAGCCATGCGGCCATCGGCCAGCCTTTCTGGGTCGGGCTGGCCGGGCTGCTGCGCGACCGGCGGCTGGTGGTCTTTCTGATCACGATGCTGATGGCTGGGATCGGCATGAGCACCGTCAACAGCTTTCTCTTTCTCTATCTCGAAGACTTGGGGGCCGGGGCATCGTTGATGGGCCTGTCGCTGACCATCGCCACCCTCAGCGAACTGCCGGTCTTTTTCTTCTCCGGCCTGCTCCTGCAGCGGTGGGGCGCACGCGGCATGCTGCTGCTCTCGCTCACCGTCTTCGTGCTGCGGCTGGCGATCTATGCGGCCTTCCCGCTGGCGGAGATCGTGCTGGCGGCCAACCTGCTCCATGGGCTGACCTTTTCGGCGTCGTGGGTGGCGGGCGTCACCTATGCCAACCAGATCGCGCCGCCCGGCTTGGGCGCAACCGCACAGGGGCTTTTCTCCGGCGTGATGATGGGGTTGGGCGCGGCGCTGGGCGCGCTGGCCGGCGGGCTGCTCTATGAAACCGCGGGGCCGAGCGCGATGTATGGGGTCGTGGCCGTCTGTGTGGCGGCGGGCGTGCTCTTCTTTGCGCTGGCCGAGCGCCGGCCCGCCCAGGCAAGCTAGGCCCGCAGGATGCCCACGCCGCCCAACAGCCGGTCGGCGCTACGCACAAAGGCGGCCAGCCATTCGACCAGCGCCTCGATGTCGCCCAGATGGCCGGTCTCAAAGGGCGTGTGCGTGTAACGCGCCGGGAAGGCGAGTAGCGCCGTGGGGATGTCGGCGCGCATCAAGGCCGCGCCGTCACTGCCAAACGAACCAAACACGGCGTGCTGGATCACGATCTGCGCCTCCGCCGCTGCCTGTTCGAGCGCAGCCGTCACCCGATGGTCGTAATGCACCAGCGCATCTTTGTGGACCAGCGCCGGCCCGCCGCCCAGCCGCAGCGGCATCACGTCTTCCTGCACGCCGGGGATATCGCCCGCCAGCCCGATCTCCAACACCAGCGCGGCGTCAAAGCCGCCCTCGACGCCAGGCTGTGCGCTGCCCGCATGTGCGCCCAGTGCCGACGCGCCGATGATCCCGATCTCCTCCTGCACCGATACGGCCAGCGTCAACCGGCAGCGCATCTCCGCCGCCGGGACGCGCCGCGCCAGTTCGGTCATCACCGCCAGCAGCACGCGGTCGTCCAGCGCCTTGCCCACCACATGCGGGCCAAAGCGCTCGGTGGTCGCATCCCAGACCACGCGCGTGCCGGGCGTCACGCCGCGCGCGCTCAGTTCCTCTTGGCTCAGGCCGGTGTCCACCCAAAAATCGCGCCAGGTCAGTTCGGTCAGTTCGGGCAGCGCCAATGAGGCGAGATGGCCGGTCGTGGCCGCGATCACGCCGGGGAGCGCGCCGCTGCGCGCCAGCACCTGCACACGCTGCCCAATCGTAAAGGCGTTGCGCAGGCTGGTGGTGCGGGTCCAGGCTTGGCCGTTAGCCAGCCAGAGAAAGCCGTCAGGGTGAATGGCGCGCACCAGATAGCACAACTCATCGGCGTGGGCGACCAGCAGTACCCGTGGCCCTTCCCCGCCCGCCTCGGCCAACAGATTGCCGGTGCGCGTGCGCCCCACGGCCAGGCCCTGCTCGCGCCACAAGGCCTCGACGTGATCCAAGACGATCTGCTCTTGGCCCACGGGGCCGATCAGCTCGGTCAATTCCTTGATCAACGCAAACATAACACGCTTATCTCGACTGTTCTAGGACGTAGATATGCAGCGAGGCGGGCAGGCCGGGCCGCGTGATCTCCAGCGCCGGGCTGCCCACAAAGGTCACCATCTCGGCGGGGTAGCGGCGGGTGAACTCGCTCACCGGGTCGATCTTCAGCCGCCCGTGCGGGCTATAGTAGTGCATGGGGATCACTACCGCGGGCCGGATCGCCTGGATAGCGGCGTCGAGGTCGTCGAGCGCAATCGTGGCGTGCCCGCCGGTCAGGGCAAACATCACGTCGATCTGCCCCGCCAGCGCGTCCAGGTGTTCCGGGGCGAGCGGGTTGCCGATATCGCCGAGATGCAGGATACGCAGCCCGTCGAGCGTGAAGCTGTACATAGCGTTGGGGTCGGGGTTGCGGCCAAAGTCCCAGGTCAAGCTCTCCATCGACGGCCAACTCCGGATATGCAGCCCACGCACTGTGACGCCTTCCGGTGGGACCTCCACGGCATTGACCACAACAGGGTTGCCCGTGATGTGGCTGGGGTCACTGTGAAAGCGGTCGGTGGCGGAACTCATCACGACGATGTCTGCCGGCTCGTCGATCGGCGCAAAGCCCGACACCTCCGGCCCCGGCGTATAGGGGTCGGTGACCACCGCCAGCCCATCGCCCTCCAGCCGGAAGCTGGCGTGCGCATAGAACTTGATCTTCATGCAGTGTTCTCCGATCTCTCCATCTTTAGGGTATCCAGAGACTGTTCAACAAAAAACCGGCACAGCCTGCCGTCCCCTCGCAGCACAACACACAAACCGCAAAAGGGCTACCGGGCAAACTGGCCGAAGGAAGCCGGCAGGTGAGGCGCGGGGGCGCTCAGCGCGCCGGGCGCGCGCTGGATGGTCGAGAGGCGGAATGAGAATCGGCGAAGAACGCGACCCACTGCTGCCACACCGGCAGATCGTGCGGGTCGAACAACAGCGCCGCCGGTGCGTCGGCGCTGCCGGACAGCGTCGCCATGCCGCCGCGGGCTGCGCCTTCCTCCGGCGCAATCGGGACGACGAGCCGATCCCCCTCTTTGCCGTAATCAAAGATCTCGCGCGCCGCCCGGTCGAGATAGTCGTCGCTGGTGACATCGGCCAGCCTGCTCTCCAACTTCTTTTGCTCCTGCCTGGCGTGGTCAATGCGGGCCTGCACGTCGGCGATCTCGGCCTGCAGTCCGGCCAGCTCGTCCAGCCGGGCCGTGTAGCCATAGACAAACAAGGCACAGAGGGCCAGGAGAAAGACCAGGACAAAACGTGGTTTTCGGGAGGTGCGCATAGGAGAACCACCGGTGCTTGAGATGGTCGGTCGTCGAGATGGGTTCGCGACTGTGTGCGCCAGTATAGCATACTCAGCCGTGCGTGGCGAACTCAAAGTCGCCCTGCCTGCGTGCGAGCATCACGCCCACAGGAGGATCCACAAGACCCGGATCAAAAAAGCTGGGGAGATGTGTACACATCTCCCCAGCCAGTGCCGCAGGAGGGACTTGAACCCCCATGGGCTAGTGCCCACTACGCCCTGAACGTAGCGCGTCTGCCAATTCCGCCACTGCGGCGTGTCCTCGATGGCAGGTGTACTATATCATCGCTCTGGGCGGCTGTCAAATAGAGCGGCGAATTTGCAGCGATTGTCCAGGACGATAGGGCCTCTGCTCATCATGCCCCTGCTCATCATGCCCCTGCTCATGGCGCGCCACCCTCGGCGGGGGTGAAGACGCCACCCGGCGGCGTGGGCGGGGCTGCGGACGGCACCTGGTTGGCGGGCACGCGCCGCGTTAGGATATACCAGTCGGCAAAGGTTTCGAAACGCTCCGGCGGCTGGTTGAGCGAGCCGATCTGCACGTTATGCACACGGGTGCTTACGCCGTAGGTGTAGACCGGATAGTAGAGCAGAATGGCCGGCACTTCCTCGGCGAAGATATCCTGGAACTGCACATAGAGGTTGCGGCGCTCGGCCTCGTCGGTGATGGCGCGCGCCTTCTCGATCAGTTCGTCGGCCTCCGGGTTGGCCCACCCAGTATAGTTCTGGCCGCCGCCCACCGCCTGCGTGCTGTGCCACAGCGGGTAGGGGTCGGGGTCGCCGGTCAGTTCCCAGCCGATCAGGGCCGCGTCGAAACGCCGCGGGTTGAGAAAATCGGCGACCAGCCCGGCGAAGCTCACCGGCGTCGGCACGGCGTCCACGCCGACGGCGCGCCAGTCGGCGGCGATCTGCTCGATCAGCGCCTGGCGGCCTGGGTCGTCGTTGGAATAGAGCAGAAAACGCAGCGGCTTGCCCTCCTTGTCACGGATGCCGTCGCCGTCGGAGTCGACCCAGCCGGCCCCCTGCAACAGTTCGCCGGCGCGCTGCGGATTGTATTCATACTGCTTGACGCCGGCGTGATAGGCCCAGTTTTCCGGCAGGACCAGGCTGTGGGCCAGGATGCCTTGCCCCGCGGCCACTTCGTTGATCAGCCGCTGCCGGTCGATGGCATAGAACAACGCCTGGCGTACGGCCTTGTCCTCAAAAAAGGCCACGTCGGGGTTGGTAAGGTTAAACAGGATCGACAGATACTCCGACTGCACCGCCGAAAAGAGCACCAAGTCATCACGCTGGGTAGCGGCGGGCAGGTCTTGCGGCAGCACATGGCTGATGCCGTCGATCTCACCGTTCTCAAAGGCGGTGAACAGGCTGGCGTGGTCGGGATAGAAGCGCAGGTCGAGCGCGTTCAGATAGGGCCGCCGGCCCCGATAGAAGGGGCTTGGCTCCAGCCGGATGTGGTCGGCGGCGGTCTCCACCACGCGCAGCGGCCCGTTGCCGATCGGGGTGGCGTCGAGCGGTTTGGTCGCCAGTTCAGGGGCCGGCACATTGCGCCAGATATGCTCCGGCAGCAGGCCGATCGAGGTGTAGTCCATAAAGGGGGTGAACGGCTCGGAGAGCGTGAAGCGCACCGTCAGCTCGTCCACCATCTCGACATTGACGGCGCGCCACAGGCTGGTCAAGTCGGGCAGACTAAAGACCTCCGGGTCTTTGAGCACGTCGATCGTAAAGACCACATCGTCGGCGGTCACCTGCTGGCCGTCATGCCAATATTGGTCAGGGCGCATGTGGAAGGTATAGGTTACCCCGGCTTCGTCAATCGCCCAGCTTTCGGCCAGGTCGGGGACCACGCGGCCCTGCTTGTCGATGCGCGTCAACCCGCGATAGAGCAGCCGGCACAAGTCCAGATCGATGTCGGTGGCGTCGCACAGCAGCGGGTTCAGATACTTGGGGTTGCCGGCGACCCCTTCGCGAAAGACGCCGCCGCGATCCGGTACCAAGACGGTGGCCAGGCTATAGGAGGAATACCCCAACAGCGTCGCCAGCAGCAAAATCCCCGCCAGGGCAAGCAGCAGTTGCCAGCGGAGATGGCGACCAATCGAGGCGGTTGGCGACGTGGGAGCAAATGAACCGGTTGAATGCAGTTGCTGCATGAGCAGATAGGCGGCTCCATCCCCCCGCCGCACCCCTGTCCGGGAACAGAGAGGATCGGGTTCCCCGGCGAAACCGGGGCGCGCCGGGTGTGGAGTAGGTCTACTCGAAAGCGACCGCAAGCAAAGCCAACAGGCCGAAGATCGCGGCCAGCGTAAAGGTCAGGTTGAACAGGGTCTTTTCCATCCCGCGCCGCGTCCGATAGATATCGGTTCCGCCAAAGGCGCTGCCCAGCCCGGTGCTTGTCTGCCCCTGAATCAAAACCACTGCGATCAACGCGATGGCGACGATGATCGTCGCCAGCATCATAAAGCTGCTGAATTGCATGCCTGCTCTCCTAGGCCCCTACACCGTGCTATCTTTCCCCGGCTCCGCGAGAGCCGGGCGCGTTGACAGATGTCCGCCGCACAGTATAGCAAGCGCAGCCTTCTTTACACAAATCAGCCCTGCTCCGCTCAAGGCTCTGCCGGCAGGTCGTGGATATACAAGACGGGGTTGGCGCTCAGATCGCGCTGCACCTGCCATACCCCGCCCGGGTAGAGCGATTGCAGCAGCGGGATATAGCTCACATCGGCGGGCGCAACCAACATCCGAGCGGGTGTGGGCAGGCTGTCGGGCCAGGCGCCGGCCTGTATCTGGAGCGCCCGCGCGGCGGCCTCTTCACCGGCCAAGAGCAAGACGGCGGGCTGCTCCAAGACCCGCCCCAGATGTTCTTGGCCGTTGACGACGACTAACTGGACGCCCGCGGCGCTGCCGGAGGTGCGCGCCTCCGAGAGATCGGCGGCGCGGCCCACGGCGCTCGCCAGGTCGCCGTCATGCGCAGTCTGATAGAAGGTGATCCAGCTCAGCATCCCGGCGGCGATCACCACGCCCAGCGCCAGATAGACCGTGGCCTGCAGTGTCCACGTGCCGAGCGTTTCCATCAGCAGCACGCGCAGGCGGTCCATCACAAAGGCCAGCGCCAGCCCTACGGCGGGCAGAATCGGCAGCAGGGCCGGCCAAAAGGGGTGTACCGGCGCGGTCAGGGCTGCGGCCAGCAGCGCGCAGCCCAGCCAGGTCACAATCACCCAACCCATCAGGCTATCCATGTTGAGCAGCAGCGCGCCCACGGCCAGCACCCACAGCGGCGCCAGCAGGCTGGGGAGCAGATGGGTGGACGCGCTGGCTAAACCGCTCTGGTCGGGCAGTTGGTTCAGCCCCAGCAGCGCCAAACGCAGGTTTGCACCCAGTTGCGCCAAGGAAGGCGCGCCCGCAGCCCATGTCTGCAATCCTAGGGGGGCCGTGCCGGCCGCATGCCAGGCGAGCGGGCCAGGCGTGATCTCAGGGCCGCCGGCCCAGAGGCTCAGGAGCGGGGCCACAAACACCAACAGCCCTACCAGCCAGAGGCCGGCCCCGCCCCAGCCCGCGCCATGCTGTACCTGCACTGGGTTTTCACCCTCAGGGGTCTGGCGCACGACGGCCTCACGCGCGCTGACGACCTTGCCCGTTAGCCAGCCGCGCTCCAGGAGCGCCACGCCGATCCAAGCGGCCAGCGCGGCCAACGTAAAGCTCAACGCCTGCGGCCCATAATACCATGTCCACCCCAGCCCCAACCCGCTCAGGGCCAGCAGCCAGGGGCGGTCGGTGCGCAGCCCGCGCAGCAGCGCCCAGATCGCCAGCGACCCCAGCGCCACGCTTTCCACATAGACGGGCATGCGCGCAAAGTGATAGACGGCGACGCCGACGGCGGCGCTCGCCGCAGCCATCAACGCCAGCCAGCGCCCATCGTCTTCGATGACCTCGCCGAATATGCCCTGCTGCGGGGCGCGGCGAAACAGCTCGGTCGCCAGCAACCAGACGGCGGCGACCATCAGCAGCCCTGCGACCACGCCGGCCAACCGCACCCCCAGCAGAGGGTCGTGCGTGACCCAGGTCATCAGCAGTGCCAAGCCCAGCCGCGGCAGCGGTGGCTCGCCTTGCCACAGGGGCGATCCATCGCTCTGCAACACCTGCCGCACTTGCAGACCCGTTCCGGCGGTGATGGGATCGACGCGCGCCGGCAGGTCGCGCAATTCAAATGTATAGAGCAGCGCCAAGATCACCAGCAAAACCGCCAGCCCGTGCCCCGCAGAGGCGGGGCGCACGTAGGCGATATAGCGCCGTGCATAGACCACCCCCGGCGCTGCCTGGCTGTAGGCATAGGCAGCGCCGAGCAGGGACAGCACGGCCCCTAGCCAGATCCCCTTCGGCCAAACCGGCTGTGCAGCGCGCGCCGCCATACCCCAGCCGAACGCGACCAACAGCAGCGCCGCCAGCATCAGCGCCCAGGCGGCCCAACGCCACGGGCGGGCGCTGCCCTCCCCGGCGACGCCCCGCATCCGCCGGTAGAGCCGGTTGGTTTCGCCTGTCCACATGGGGGAAAGCAGGCCAAACCCCAGCAGGCCGACAGCCGTGATCCACTGGGCAAAGACCAGCAGGTCGGCAGGCAGCCAGCGCGTGGTGCGCCGCAGCAGCGGGAAGAGCGTGAGCAGCCAGCCGGGATAAAAGCCCGCCAGGCTGCCGTGGTCGAAAATATACTGGGCAAAGTAGACCAGCGCCACCACTGCGACGAGGGCGAAGAGGCGAAGCAATCTCACGATGTCAGCCTTTCGTGCAGCTTGCGCAGGTGTGGATGCTGGGGAGATGAGGTCCATATCCATAAAAACAACCCGGTTGACTGGGATACGCGACAACCGGGTCAGAAAATTCACCGGCGTCCCCTGGGCCAGGCCGGAAACGCGCGGTTATGCAGTTGACCACTGTCTACACGCCACTCGGACGGGCTGCCCCTGCC
>QEUY01000927.1 GCA_003577365.1 Chloroflexota bacterium
CAGGTCGGCGGGGGCGAGGTTGATCGTCAAGCGATGGTTGGGAAAAAAGAGACCGCTGTTGCCGATGGCGGCGCGCACGCGCTCGCTGCTCTCGCGCACGGCGGTGTCGGGCAGCCCCACCAGCGTCACCCGTTCCAACCCGCCGGCAATGTCGACTTCGACCTCTATTTCTTCGGCATCCAAACCGAGCACAGCGCAACTACGGACTTTGGCCAGCACCGGGGATCTCTTTTCACGCGCAAAATGGACTGGGTAGATAGATTTATAGATACATCGATCGAGCGGGCAACCAGGCCCGCTGTGGAGTCTGCTCTCCTTGGGATGGCGCTGAATCTACTATAGCCCGCAGGCGCAAACTCTGTCAATTGGGGGCCATAGGGCGACCCAGCGGGCTGACGCCGGTCTAGGGCTGCAAAAGGCTGTTTGACCGTTTGCCGATTTTCTACCATACTACTGGCTATTCCACTGTTCTTGTCAGGTTCGCATCTAGCACGAAGCTACCGCGGCAAAGGCATCACTCCGCAATCCAACGGCTGTCACTGGGCATCGTCGACTATAGCCAGTCCTTGCGAGATAGGCAACAATCCATTGCGCCGGTCTGGGCGCGCTGGGGAAGCGACCCAGACTTGCCGGGCGACCCTGCTCAAATCAGCCGGACAGGTTGTGGAGACAGAACTGGAGAAAGAAAGGTATCGTAATGCGTAACAGACGAGTGATCCCTCCCCTTCTGCTTTCCGTCGCTTTGACGACGCTGTTGGTCCTTTTCACCCGCGGCGGGGCCTCTGCGGAGTATAGGGGAGCCGACGGGGCGCGTTCATCGCCTCAAGTCTCTTCACGTTTGATTGTCGAATTGACGACGCCCCCGCTCACGCAGGCCTATAAATCCATAGCCAGCGCCGCGGCGGCGGACGGCACACTGGACACAAACGCGGCTGCGGCGCAAGCGTATGTCGCCCAGGTCCAGGCAGAACAAGCCGCCTTCCTCAACACATTGCAGGCGGCGCTGCCCAATGTCAGGGTCAGCAATTTTATCAACGAGACGGGCGCGTCTGAACCGGCGGCGTATCAGGTGGTGTTCAACGGCATCACCATTGATGTTGGTTCAGCCGACCTGGAACAAGCGCGCCGGCAGATCGAGCGCATGCCCGGCGTCAAAGCCGTCTACCGTGATTATGCCTACGAGACGCAACTGTACACCAGCACCTATCTGATCAATGCGCCGGTGGTCTGGGAGCAGCTAGGCGGCGTCGAGAATGCCGGCGCGGGCATCCGCTTTGCGTCGGTAGACGGCGGCATCCACAAAGATGCGCCGATGTTCAGCGGCGCGGGCTACACCTATCCCAACGGCTATGGCCCCAATGGCCTGGGGCTGACGGCCAACAACAACGGCAAGATCATCGCCTCGCGCGTCTATTTCCGCCCCTGGGACCCGCCTGCGCCGGGTGATGAAAACCCCTGGCCAGGGGTCAACGGCACATCGCACGGCGTGCATACCGCCTCGACCGCGGCGGGCAACTGCGTCAACGACGTCACCTATGCGGGGTTGGAGATCGGGCGCATCTGCGGCGTGGCCCCCCGCGCCTATGTGATGAGCTATCGCGTCTTCTATCCGAGCGTCACCGGCAGCCAGTCGGCCTATACCGCCGAAATCCTGGCCGCGCTCGACGATGCGGTGCGCGACGGCGCACAGGTCATCAACAACTCCTGGGGCGGCGGGCCGCTGAGCGAAGGCGGCGAGTTCGACCCGGTCGACACGGCGCTGACCAACGCCGTCGCCGCCGGCGTCTTTGTCTCGATGTCCAACGGCAACGCCGGCCCCGGTTTGGGCACAGGCGACCACCCGTCGGACGATTACATCAATGTCGCGGCCAGCACCACCTCCGGCACGCTCGCTGACGCAGACGGTCGAGTACGCCTTCAAGACGGCGGCCGCGGTGGCCCCGAGTAATGTCCAAGGCTGCAACCCGTTCCCGGCCAATGCGTTTGCCGGCGTGGCCGCCGTCATCAGCCGCGGCACCTGTGAATTCTCGCTCAAGGTCTATAACGCGCAACAGGCCGGCGCGGTCTTCGCCGTGATCTACAACCATGCAGCCGGCGGCGACGACATCATGAACATGGGCGCCGGCGCTCAGGCCGACCAGGTGACGATCCCCAGCGTCTTTATCGGCCACAGCAATGGCCTCAAGCTGGTGGACTGGTATGCCGCCAAGGGCAACGCCTCGAAGCTGGTGTACAGCCCCTTTGGCTTCCAGTTGGGCAATACGCCGGACGAGATCATCGCCTTTAGCAGCCGCGGGCCGGCAGTGGGCAACAGCCTCAAGCCCGACCTGGCTGCGCCAGGCGTCAACATCCTGGCGCAGGGATACACCCCCGGGGCGACCGGCGAGGCGCGCCATCTGGGCTATGGGCAGGTGTCGGGCACGTCGATGGCTGCCCCGCATGTCGCCGGTGCAGCCATCCTGATACGCCAGATGCACCCGAACTGGACGCCTGCCGAGATCAAGTCGGCGTTGATGTCTACCGCCAAATATCTCGACATGTACACGGTTGCAGGCGATCCGGCGCAGCCGTTGGATATGGGCGCCGGGCGGTTGGATGTCGCCGCGGCCGCGGCGGCGGGCGTGCTCCTGGACCCGCCCAGCCTGAGCTACGGCTTGGTCACGACAGGGACGAAGGAAACCATCACCGTCAACGTGCGCAGCATCGCCAGCGCGCCGGAAACCTATGCGTTGAGCACGCTCTACACCGGC
>QEUY01000928.1 GCA_003577365.1 Chloroflexota bacterium
CCCCAGAAAGGCCGACCGTGTCGCCAGTAACACGCCGCCATGATACATCAAAATTGGTTGAAATGACAAGGCGCGCCTGTACAGGGGGCGCGGATGATGGATTGTGGCGAGGAATTCAGGCGGCGGTTTTTTGGGGATCGGTCCCAAGGTTGTGGTATTCGCCAGTCTGCAGCGCGGCGCGCAAACGCAGCACGCCTTCGGCGCCTCGGCGGGTCCCGTTGCGCATGCCGGCTTGCTTGCACCGCGCGCCCACCAGCGTCTTGCATGCTCCTTCCACCGCCCCACTGCCAATCTGCAGGCCCAAGGCGCGGTAGCGCGGATAGTCGATGCGGCTGCGGTTGTTCTCCAGGTAGGTGATCAGCTTTCGCAGCGCCTCGCGCTTAGGCCGGGCGCGAAGCGGCTTGCGCACCTGGCGGAGGCGACGCAGGGCCTCGCGGCTGCGGCCTTCCCAGAGATCCTCCAGCAGACCGGTTTGGAAGTCCTGGGCCGCGGAACTCCCCTGGCCGTAGAGCGCCGCCGCCGTCTGATGCACGTGCTCGGAGAGATGATACCAGTCGAGGATCTGCACCGCGTCGGGAAAGTGCAAGGCGGCGATCTCCCACAGCTAATGCGCTCCATCGCCCACAAAGGCGCGCTGGGCAGCGCGGTGATAGCCCACGCGCCGCGCCAACAACAACAGTTGCCAGCCGAACTCCTGGCAGGAGAGGAACCGCGCCCGCTGCTCCACCGCCAAAACCTGATCCTCCTCGTCCATCGCTGCGGCGCGGGCGACGCGGATCTCATGCCAGTCGCCTGCGGTGTGGATCATCGTACCATCAGCGTAAACATAAGCTTTTTCCGGGGTCAACTCGCTGTCGGGCAGGTGCTGCAGTTGCTCCTGGGGCGGCAAGGCCATCAGCGCCCGCCGCTGCTGATCTTCCCGCTCCAGTTGCCTCCCTCCCGCCTCCTCGCAGACGATTTGCACCGTCTGCTTCGCCAGAGGCACGCCATCGTCCCACTTCAGATTCTGCCGCGCCTGCGCAAAGGAGCCCTGCGCGCCCAAGCGGCCGATCACCTCCGCCAAGGGACGGCTGACGGCATGGGCGCCAAACCGCAGCGTCGCATCCTGAGGATACGTCTCGCGTCCGCAGAACGCGCAGCGAAAGCGGGCCCGCCGCACCTGCACGGCGCCCAGCGTGGTCACCAGTTGGCCGGACACCAGTCCCTTGTGCCGCATCCGCTCTTGGCACTCCACACATTCCGGCGCCTCGACGCGGCCGTCGGCCGTTTCGCTCCAGGCCTGAAGCAAGGTCCGCCCGATCTGGAGCATGCCCTGGCGCACTTGCCGCTCCGCCGCGGTCCAATCCTCCAAGGCATCAGGCAGCTGTGCTGCGAGTTCCTCCAGTTGCCGCTGGCACGCCGCCAACTGCTCGCGAAGACCTTGCTTGACCAGGACGGAAGAAGGTGTTGTACTCATCAGCAATCCTGTGAGGCGTCAGTGAAAGCAACACGCGCCAACGTGTTCACTGACGCCTTTTTTACCTAAATCACCCACCCTCGCGCCACAGGATTTCATCCGCACCTATCTGGAGTGGCTGACTGAGCTGCCGTGGGCCAACGAGACCGAGGATAACTTCGACATCGCCCACGTGCGCGAGGTACTCGACGCCGACCACTTCGGTTTGGAAGACGTGAAAGAGCGCATCGTCGAGTACGTGGCTGTGCGCAAGCTGGCCGGCAAGGACATGAAGGGCGCAATTATCAATCTGAACGGCCCACCCGGCGTCGGTAAGACGTCGATCGCCACTTCCGTGGCCCGCGCCGTGGGCCGCGAGATGGTGCGTATCAGCCTGGGCGGCGTGCGCGACGAGGCCGAGATTCGCGGCCACCGCCGCACCTACAT
>QEUY01000929.1 GCA_003577365.1 Chloroflexota bacterium
GGCGACGCAGGCGCTGCTGGGGGAAGTGCGCCGCCGCTATCTGCCCAACACCGTCTTGGCGCTCAAAGCCCCGGACGCCGAGAGCATGCTGCCGCTGCTGGAAGGTCGCGGGCTGGTGGAGGGCAGCCCCGCGGCCTATGTCTGCGAGAATTATGCCTGCAAGCTGCCCGTCACCACGCCCGAGGCGCTGGCCGCCCTGCTGGATGGGGACGCGGCTGTCTAGCGACTGCAACGGCAGGCCGTCCGTCTGCGGACAGGCATGGGGGCCTGTCCCTACGATTCGCCCTTGACCCTCTTTACCAACTCGTCCAGCGTGACCGGCGGTTCATCCCCAAACTGGAGCGGCGGCTGCTGGCCGCTGCTGACGCGCAGTATGTCGCCGCCGATGATCAAGCGGCTGTATACATTGTAATAGAAAGCGTAGGCTTCCCCGTCGGGATAGGGCGAAAGCAGAAAGAGGTAGCGGTCGCCGGTGAAGGTATGGGGGATGGCGCTTTCTTTGGATGCCTGCGCGAGTTCTTCTGTCACACGCCCCAAAGAGCGCAGGATGATCGGCTCGCCCGCGGCAACCTTGCCGTCGTCGCGGATCACGTCGTCGACAATCAGCCGGAACTCGGTCATGGGCGTGCCCGGCAGCAGCAGGTTGACCACCGGCTGGCCGGGGACGAGGTTGCCTGCGGCGTCGGTGGTGGGCGGCGTTGTCTCCATCGGCTCGAACTCGGTATAGCGTTCAATCGGCCCCACTTCGCCAATGACGATCAGCGACGCACGGCTGACTCGACGGCGGGTTGTAACGCACGGCGGTTTCGCGTGACCCGCTGTCAGACGCCTGCGGCGTCGCCAATGGGCTAACCGGCGCAGCAGGAGGTGTCGCCAGGGGGCTGATGGGCGCTGCATAGGGTGTGAAAGCGAGAGGGAGCGGGTCGAGCACCGCCACCGCCGGCGGCGCCGAGTTTTCGACCAATTCGACAAACGCCTCCAGCGTGACCGGCCCCTCGTTTTCATCAAACTGAAGCGGCTCTTTTGGACCGTTGCTGGCGCGCAGCATCTCGCCGTCCACAATCAATCGGCTCCAGGGGCTGTGATAGAGGCCATAGGTTCCGTCTGGGTTGCGTGTGAGCAGGAAAAGATAGCGGTCGCCGGTGTAGATAAAGGGGTAGTAGCTTTCGCGCGAGATAGCTTGGCTGAACTCATCAATAACGCCGGGCACGCGCAACACAACCGGCGCTTGGGCGGCCACCGCGCCATCGTCGCGGATCACTTGGTCAACGTTGAGAAGGACATCCGCCGCTATCATCCGCGCCGGAGAGAGGCCATAGGCTGCGCCCATGGGCTGCCCATTCTGTCCCACGCCTTCAAGGTTGTACTGCTCGACCACCTCGCCCACCTCAGCGATGACAATCAGCGAAGCGTGGTCGACGATCTCTTGTAAGCTGTCGGGGACGACCCACCGGAACCCGGCCCAGATGGATGAGCGATCCGCAAGCGGCATAAAGGGGACAACAGGGCGGTTAGTGGACATAATGTCTGGCGCGCTAGGGGCCTCCGCCGGGGTTCGTTCTTCGACAAAGCGAATCATCTCGTCCAGCGTAATCGGATCGGCGTTTTCGCCAAAGCGAAGGGGCGTGCGCAGCCCATTGCTTACATGCAAAACGCCCTCCTCGTCGATCAGCAAACGGCCCCATGCCCCATAGTGGAAGCCATAGCTCATGTGATCAGGATTGGATGCGAGAATAAAAAGGTAGCGTTCGCCCGGCGCAATTGTCGCTTGGGAGGTGGACTGCGCCAACACATGGTATTCGGCTGTGACTGCGCCCGGCTCGCGCGCGATGATCGGTTTACCGGCGGCAATGGCGCCATCGTCGCGAATGACTTGTTCGACATAGAGTTGGAAATCCGTCACCGTCAGGACTAGATTAACAGCATAGGGATCGATAGGGGTGGCGCTAAAGCTGCCATCTTGACTGTAGCCGCCTACTTGCATATAGCGCACGGGCGGCCCGACTTGGCCGATGAAGATCAGGGGCGCTTGCCCCACCAATTGTTGCAGTGTTTGCGGCGGAGGAACCGGCGTAAAGAGCTGGCTCATAGGGAGCAGATCGCTGCTTAGCAATGCCAGCAGCAGGAGCACGGTCGCGCAGAGGATGAGCGTGATCTGTTTGATATGGATGCGCGGATGGCGGCATTTCGTCGAGGACATATAGACTCCTCTCTTTGCATAACAAGCTCTTTCCGTCTTTGGATGAACGGATGGCTACCGTTGAGCGCGGGCCGGCACAAACGACCGGCCACCCTCAAAAGCAAAGCAAACGTCCTGCCGATCTGAGGTGTCGTCACTGCATGGGGGACTCTCAAACCACTTGGGCACGCCGAACGTAAAGAAAGAAAGGGAAACGCGGACGCCTTGTGCGGATCATCGAGGACGGCGAGGATAGGGACGGTTTCTATCCTCACCCCGATAACTCGATTATCCGTCGCCGCGGGGAGATGTCAAGGGGCAAATGTCCCCTCTAC
>QEUY01000930.1 GCA_003577365.1 Chloroflexota bacterium
CTATCCAAAATGACAGCTCCTGCGACGAATAGCCGCGCAGCGGGCTGACGGCCAGGCGCGGGTTTTCGGAGGCGACCATCTCCAGCAGCGTGCGCCGGTAGCGGTCCAGGTTTTCGCTCTGGGTATGTACGACCATGTCGACCACGGCTTGGGTAGTGCAAGCGGCGACAGGGGCGCGCGCCCCCTGCACTTCGACGGCGCAGAGCCGGCACGCGCCAAAAGGGGCCAGCCGCGCGTCAAAGCAGAGCGTGGGGATCACCGTGCCGTGGCGGCGCGCCACCTCATAGAGTGTCTCGCCGGGATGAAAACGCACCGCCGCGCCGTCCAGCGTCAGCACCAGATCGTTGCCAGGGTCGGGCGTCAAGATGTCCATGTCGTTTCTCCTTGGCGCGCCGCCAGGTGGCGGGCGACCTGATCGGGGAAGCAACGCAGCAGGCTGGCGGTGATATTGGGGGCTGCCGTGCCCAGGCCGCAGGCGCTGAGGGCCTGCATGGTGCGGCCCACATCCTGCACTTCGGCTAGCCAGAGGTCGGGCGCGTCCGGCCCGCCGCCCTCCAGCCGTTCACGCAGCCGCTGTGTGCCGATGCGGCAGGGGAAGCACTTGCCGCACGATTCATGCGCAAAGAAGCGCATGGCCTGGGCCGCGATCTGAACCATGTCGCGGCGCTCGTCGAAGACCATGATGCCGCCCGCGCCCAGAAAGGCGCCCTTGGCGCGCAGGCTTGGCTCGTCGAGCGTGACGTTCAGGTCATCCCCTGCCAGGAAGCCGCCCGACAGCCCAGCCATAGTCACGGCCTGGATCGTGTGGCCCGGCAGCGGGCCGCCTGCCCAGCCGTAGAGCAGTTCGGTTAAGGGCAATCCCAGCGGCGCTTCATAGTTGCCGGGCCGCGCAATGTCGCCCGACAGGCTGATGACCTTGGTGCCGGCGTGGCCGCCGCGGCCCAAGTTATGATACCAGCCCGGTTCGTGGCGCAGGATGGGCGCGACCGCGGCCAGCGTCTCGACATTGTTGACCGCGGTGGGCAAGTTGTTAAAGCCGTGTGTGACGGGATAGGGCGGGCGGTTGCGCGGGAAGGGGTGTTTGCCCTCCAGGCTGTTGAGCAGCGCAGTCTCTTCGCCGCAGATATACGCGCCTGCGCCGCGGCGCAGGTGGACGTCGAAGCAGAGGTCGCTGCCCAAGATGTGGTCGCCGAGGCAGCCGGCGGCGCGCGCATCGTCGAGCGCCTGGGCCAGGGTGAAGAACGTTTCGGGATATTCGTAGCGCAGGTAGATGAAGCCGAGCGCCGCACCGGTGGCATAGGCGGCGATGGTCATGCCCTCGACGACGGCGTAGGGGTCATGGTCGAGCAGGGTGCGGTCTTTGAAACAGCCGGGTTCGCCCTCGTCGGCGTTGCAGACCACGACCTTGGGCGCGCCCGGCGCGTCGGCCACGGCCTGCCATTTGAGGCCGGTGGGGAAGCCCGCGCCGCCGCGCCCGGCCAGCTTAGCTTCGCGGATGTGTTCGATCACCTGGGCAGGGGCCATTTCCAGCGCACGTGCCAGCCCTTGATAGCCGCCGCTGCGCCGGTAGCCGTCCAGCGAGGCGCGTCCGGGCGTGCGCAGATGGGCAAAGACGCACTCCTCGCCGCCCACGGGGTTGGGCGGCGGCAGGGGAGAGGGCTGGATGGCGCGTGTTCCATCGGCGGCCGCGGTCCAGAGCTGCTCTTGGTGCAGCACAGGGATGGGCTGGTCACAGCGCCCGGCGCAGGGCATGGGCGCGGCGTTCAGTGTGGCGCAGAGCGCCTCGGCCCCATGCAGGGCGCAGACCGGGCCGGTGCAGACGCGCGGGGATTGGGCCGCGTCCGCGCTGCGCGCGAGATGGTGATAGAAGGTGACAGCAGCGGGGCGGGCGCGCCGCGCCACCGCTCGAACAGGTCTTGGTCGGTGGGTGCAGACATGATGGCTCCAAGGGCGGAACCCGGCACGCCCCGGCAAGGGGCGGGAAGTGGCCGGTTGTTGCGCCCATTATGGGAGATCGGGGGATGATTGTCAAAAGCATAAAAATCCAGCGCAGAGAGGCCCTTCGCTGCACTCAGGGTGACAGAGGCCGTCTATGGGATCGTGCGTAATTGGGTGAGCACGTTCTCGGCCGCGCCGGGGGTGACGAGGCGCAGCGTGTGTGCGCCGCCCCAATGCGCGCCTTTTTCGACACGCGCCAGTGTATAGGGCGAGCCGGCGGGCGCGGCCGCAGCCTCTTCGCCAAGCTGCATCTGCACGGTGACGACGTTGCCCCACCAGACGATGCGGCGGATCGGCTCCTGTGCCGGGACGCGGCCATCGCGCCCGCGCAGGATGAGCAGGGCGAATTCGCGCGTGTAGTCCAGCGTCTCCAGCGTGACGCTGGCTTGCGGGCTGAGATAGGGCGCGACCGTGGCGATGTCGTCTGGGCCGGCCACAGCCAGCAGCCCTGGGCCATCCGACGCCCAGGCATCGGTGTTGCCTGATTCAACCAGCGTGTAGGTCAACTCCTGAGGCGGGGTGGGGCCGCAGCCGCCGAGGGCGGCACTGAGCGCAAGCAGAAGTGTGATGATCAAGAGGGCATGCCGCCAACGGCGTCGGATGGTCATAGCTGGCTCCTCTGGGCGCGCTAGGGTTGGGGCCAGAGGCTGTGGGTGGGCGTCCACGCCAGGGCGGCGCGGGCGGCGGCATTGCTGCAGCGCCAAGAGGGCGGGCAGGGCTGCTGCGGTGCGCGCGGCGGGCGGGGGCTGTCTGTCACATCGGCCAGACGGT
>QEUY01000931.1 GCA_003577365.1 Chloroflexota bacterium
TCGTCGGCCAGCAGGGCGCGCCCGCGCATCTGGTGCAGGGCGCGGCGCGCGGTCTCGATCTGGTGCGTGTAGTGGTCTACGTCCAGTTCGTCGAGGCAGATCAGTTGGTCGAAACCGCGGCTCAGACGCAATGCTTCGGCGGCGGTGCGCAGCCGGTAGATGCCGAGCGGCTCCGGCGGGCGGATGCGCCCGTGGGTGCGGAAAAAGCTTTCGAGGTTTTGGTCGGTCTCGATCAGCCGGGGGGGCAGCGCAACGCCCAGCGTGGCGATGCGCTGGGTCATGTCGCGGTCGACGTTGTAGCGGTAGCCGCAGCGGAAACAGACGGTGGCGACTTCGTCGTCCAGCCAGCCGCAGTCGGGGCAGCGTTTGCCCATGACCGTGGCTGGGCCTTTCTGCTTCCGCACTTTGGGCCGGGCGTCGTCGTCCGGGATTTCGAGCCACTCGAAGCGTTCTTGCATGTTCGTCATCGAACCGTCCTGATCACAAAGACTTTGCTGATTGTACCCTATAGCCGCCGAATGTCCTATCAGTTGGCGGGACGTGCGCCACGACCGGCGCGTGTCAGGCTGCACTCGACGCGGTGCGCGCCCGCTGGCGCGCCCAGCCGCGCAGGGCGTCGATCTCTTCCTGCATCATCTGGCTGAGCGGGACGGTTTCTTGCAGCACGTCGAGCAGGTCGGCCATCTCCAGCGGGCGGTTTTTGTCAAAGGCTTCATACAGCCCGGCGATGACCGCCTGCTCGATCTCCGCCCCGGAGAGTCCATCCGAGGCCATGGCGAGGGTGTGCAGGTCAAACTGGGCGGGGTCGCGGTTGCGCTTGGTCAGATGGATCTTCCAGATCTCGGACCGTTCGGCGGCGGTGGGCAGGTCGACAAAAAAGATCTCGTCGAAGCGGCCCTTGCGTACCAGTTCGGGTGGAAGCTGGCTGACGATGTTGGCGGTGGCGATCACAAAGACCGGGGCGCGCTTCTCCTGCAGCCAGGTGATAAAGCTGCCAAAGACGCGCGCGGCGGTGCCGGCGTCGCTGACGTTGCTGGAGCCAACGCCGGAGAAGCCCTTTTCGATCTCGTCCACCCACAGCACCACCGGCGCGATGCTCTCCGCCACGCGGATGGCGGTGCGCAGGTTTTCTTCGCTGGAGCCGACCAACGAGGAAAAGAGGCGGCCTACGTCCAAGCGCAGCAGCGGCAGCCGCCAGGAGTTGGCGACCGATTTGGCGACTAAGGATTTGCCGCAGCCCTGCACGCCGACGAGCAAGATGCCCTTGGGTTCGGGCAGGCCAAAGGCGCGTGCCTCATCGCTGAAGGCGCGCACGCGCTTGCGCAGCCACTCTTTGAGCACGTCCAGCCCGCCCACGCTCGATAGGCGCTCGTCACTGCTGTAGAACTCCAGCAGCCCACTCTTGCGGATGATCTGCTGTTTTTCGGCGGTGACGGCCTCGACGGCATCGCCGTCGAGCCGGCCCTTGGCCTGGACGATGGCCTTGGCGATGGCGTTGGAGGCTTCGACGGCGGTCAGCCCCAGACAGGCCTGCACCAACCGCCCGCGCTGGCGGCGATCCAGGTTGACTTCGATCTGGCCGTGTTTGCTGCTGGCCGTGATGATCCCCTCCAGCATGGCGCTGAGTTCCGGCTCGGTCGGCAGGGCGAAGTCGACGACCGTGATCTCTTTTTCCAGTTCGGGGGGGATTTTGAGCACGGGGCCGAGCAGGATGATCGTCTTGGCCCCTGCCTCCAGTTCAAAGGCCGCCTCGCGCAGACGGCGCACGACGGTATGGTCACGCAAAAAGGGGTGAAAGTCGCGCAGCACCCAGAGGCCCGGCTCGCGGTCGTCGAGGATGGCGCTGAGCAGGGCGAGGGGGTCGCGCTTGGC
>QEUY01000932.1 GCA_003577365.1 Chloroflexota bacterium
GATCAAGCTGAGGGAAGAGAAGTCTAGTGCGGGGCGGTAGGGCGAAAAGTAAACCGGTTAACTGGGCAGACCGAGGCGGTAGGTGCTGACGCGGTTGTCGCTCTTCAGAAGCAGGGCGACCAGCTGCCACGCCGGCTCATAGCTGGCGACCATGCGTCCGGCCTCGGCCGCGCCCAAGGCGACGATCTCCGCTTGGGCCAAGTACGCCAGTGGGTGGCCCGCATCGTCGAAGGTCTGGGTGGTGTCGATCACCACGGCGCCGCGCCCCAGCGCCGTGTAGCCGGCCTGGGCCACCGTCCACAGCGCCGGCAGTTCTTGGCCGAGCCAGGCCAGGTCGCGCAGGCGTTCCTGTTCGGCCCAGCGCGGCAGCTGTGGTTTGCGCTCGCCATTGAGCATATGCGCATAGTATAGCAGACGCTGCAAGACGGTCTGTCCGGACCGGATGTGTAGGGGAGTCCCCCTTGAGAGTACATAACAGCATAAAATCATAATTTCATATAGGCATAAATCCTTAAGATCATACCTGGCTGTCCGACAGGGTGGCGCGCCGGATTGGCGATCCGGGCCGGCTGCGGCACACTACGAGAGAGCGCAGTCCACCTCCGGTGCAGAAGCACCGCGACCGAGTCCAACCGATGATAAGCCGTGGCCACTAAGCGCGACCCTGAGCGCGACGACCAGTCTCCTGAGGAGCTGGCCGCCAACCTGATCACGGTCACGGAGGCCGCCCGCCTCAGCCGACTGACGTCCAGCTTCATCCGCCGCCTGCTGCGCCGGGGCGAGATCTCCGGCGTCAAGCGGGGCAAGACCTGGCTGACCACCGAGGCTGCCCTCCGCGACTATCTCAAACGCGACCGCCGTCCGGGGCCCAAGCCCCGATAAGCAGCCTAGCGGTGCGGGCGTTGGCCGATTTGACAATTAGTACCGGTACAGGTACTATTTCGCGCCAAGCAGGTCTGCGCGTGCGGCGTTTTTTGGGGATGGGTCTGAGGGGAGGTGAGCGCCATGCGTGGCGGCGGCAGCGGCGGTTGATCCTTGTCGGGGTGGGGACCGCGGCCCCATCCCGCACACTGCACGTCTTACCAGCGCCAGCGCAGCGTGTAGATCTCCAAATCGCGCGCCTGGTGTGTCTCCCACACCACTTGCTGGCGGCCGTCGGGCAAGATCTGGAAGTGATCGGCGCCCAACACCTGGGTATGGTGGCGGCTGCGCGCCTGCAGCGTGGCGCGCCGGCAGGGACGTTCCAGCGGGAAGACCACCGCTAGGCGCAGGTGGCATGTGGGATGCCGGATCTCAGCCTGCTGCCACTCTTCGACCTGGGTGAAGCCATCTTGAACGGTGCGCTCAATCAGGAATTCGGTGATGTCGCCCTTGCGCTTAGTCTCGCGCAAGCTAATCAGGATGTTCCAGCGGTCGCCCTCTTGATAGCGGTCTACCGCTACACCCGGCGAGCAGCGGTACTCGGCAAGAATGTCGCCGTCGCCCCAGGCATAGTCCTGAAACGCCAGGATGTGGTCCTGGCGGAACCGCACCCGCTGGCGCTTGTGAAAGGTCGCCCGCTGTCCCTGGGGGTCGTGCAGTTCGAGCGTAGAATCGTATTCGAGGATATCATAGAGGCCGCGGTGGGTGGTACGAGTGGCCCAGGCGTAGAGATGCAGCGCCAGCCCCAGCGCCGCCTGCCACTCTTGGGCCAGCAGTGCAGCCAGTTGGTAGAGCAGACGTTGACGGAGTGAGAGGCGGAGCCCGCGAGAGGACATGCTTCTATCATAGAAGAGGGGAGGGAGCAAGACAAGGGCGAATGCCGCGTCAGGGGGACGCTTCCTACAAACAGCCGACTCAACTCGCCTCGCTCTTGCGTGCGACTAGACCTTC
>QEUY01000933.1:0-1869 GCA_003577365.1 Chloroflexota bacterium
GGTGATGATCGTCGGCCTGGGCAATGAGAAGTCGCCGGAGGTGCTAGCCGCCGCCGACCAGATCTATCGCGACCTGCAGGCCGCGGGCGTGGAGGTGCTCTACGACGACCGCGACGAGCGCGCCGGGGTCAAGTTCAACGACGCCGACCTGATCGGCATCCCCCTGCGGCTGACCGTGGGCGGCAAGGGGCTGAAGGCGGGCGCGCTGGAACTCAAACTGCGTCGCAGCGGCGAGGTGCGCGCGCTCCCGTTGGATGGGCTGGTCGCCACCGTCCAGGCGGTGATCGCCGGCGAAGTGGCGCGCATCAACGCCACGGTCACCGCCGAGACGCTAGGATAGAGGCGAGTGTGGACGCCGAGCCGAACTTTCCCTATTACAACACGGTCGACCAGATCTATCATGCCGAATGGTCGACCGCCAAGCTGGTGCGGCTGGAACTGTTGCGCGAGTCGATCCGCACGCTCTGGCCCAAGGGCCACCCGACCAAGCTGATCCATGTGGCGGGCACGGGCGGCAAAGGCTCGACCTGCCGCTTTTTAGAGGCGGGCTTTGGCGCGCTGGGCAAGAGCGGGGCCTTTATGAGTCCCCATCTGTTTGACTACCGCGAGCGCTTCAGTGTGGACGGCCAGTTTGTCAGCCAAGACGACGTCGACGAGGTCTGGCAGCGGCGCGTGCAGCCCCATTGTGTGCGGCTGGCGCTGCACAATCCGCACCATGTCCACACCTTTCATGAGGTCTCGATCTTGATAGCGTTGGCGCTTTTCGAGCTGCACGGCGTGGAATGGGCCGCGATGGAAACAGGCGTGGGCGGGCGCTATGACCAGACGCGCGCCCTCGACGTGGTGGCGACGCTGTTAACCAACGTGGGCAGCGATCACGCCCATCTGCTGGGCCGCGTGCAGTGGCAGCGCGTGCTCGACAAGGCGGGGATCGCCCGCGCCGGCGTGCCCTTTTTTACGACCGACACCGACCCCCAGGACCAGAAGATCATCGCCGCCGTCTGTCAGAATGTGGGCGCGCCGCTGACGCGGGTCGGGGAGCCGGAGGTGTGCGCGCTTGAGGAGCATCTGCGCCAGATGCACCTGACGCCGCTGCCGGAGGAGTCGCTGCTCAATGCCGCCTATCAGAAATGGAACGCGGCGTTGAGCCTGGCCGTGCTCAAGCTCTTTCACCCAGGGCTGGACGAGCGCGCCGTGCTGGAGCGTTTGATCGCGGCGCGGCTGCCGGGGCGTTTCTGGCGCATCGAAGAGGACATCTACGCCGACATCGCCCACAACATCGAAAAGATGCGCGCCTTGGTGGGCGAGGTGGAGACAAAGTTTGCGGGCCGCGGCAAGCTGCTGATCATCGGCCTGTCGGGGCAGCGTGTCCCGGCGGAGGTCTTTGCCGCGCTGGCCCCCATCGCCAAGGCGCTGATCGTCACCGGCGCGTCGTACAAGGGGCAGGACCCCGCCGCGGTGCGTAACGCCATCGAGAGCGTCGCCGGCGATACGCCGGTGCTGGTGATCTCCGACCCGCGCCAGGCGTTGCAGGTCGCCAAGTCGATGCGCACTCCCCAAGATATTATCCTGCTCACCGGCTCGACGTATATGATCGAGCAGGTGCTCAACCCCGACCCCTATCTGCGCTATTTGAGCGCCACCTTTGGCTGGCGCACGCGCCAAGACAACGAGGCCACGGGCACGGTGCAGCTAACACTGCCCAAACCGTCCACGACGCTGCGCTAGGCGAGAGATTCACCGCAGAGCCACAGTGACCGTAGCGGCGGTATCATGATCTTTTACAATTAAATGCGGCAATTGTCATTCCGAGGCTCCTGCCGAGGAATCCCTCTGCGTCAGGTACGCCCTCAGAGAGATTCCTCCCTT
>QEUY01000933.1:1899-3121 GCA_003577365.1 Chloroflexota bacterium
GGCTCCTGCCGAGGAATCCCTCTGCGTCAGGTACGCCCTCAGAGAGATTCCTCCCTTCGGTCGGAATGACATTACCTCGCTAATTTGTTAAAAACCATAGTACCGCCGCTACCAGCGAAGGAGTGGATTTGTCAGACGAGACCCTAGACGACTTTGACGCCTCACAAGACCCCGACGCCCTGCCGGAAGACCACCGCAGCGGCTTCATCGCCGTGATCGGGCGGCCCAACGTGGGCAAGTCGACCCTGCTCAACCGCCTCTTGGGGCAGAAGATCGCCATCACCAGCCCCAAGCCGCAGACCACGCGCGACCAGCTTCTGGGCATCTTGACCCTAGACGACGCGCAGATGCTCTTCTTGGACACGCCAGGCATCCATAAACCGCAGCACAAGCTGGGCGAGTATATGGTGCAGGTGGCGGCGGACACAATTGACGACGCCGACGTCGTGCTGTGGCTGGTGGATGTCAACGTGCCGCCCACGGATGAAGATATGGTCATCGCCGACCTGTTGCGCACGGTGCAGCGCCGCAAAGGCAAGCTGCCGCCGCTGCTCTTGGGGCTGAACAAACTTGACCTGGCGGGGGATGCCGCCCATCACACCGCCTACCTCGACGACCGCCGCCTCGAATATGGCGCGCTGCTGGCCTGGCTGGGCGACCTGTCGGGCGCTCGAACCGGCCTGCAAAGCGGCCCTCAAAGCGGTGCAATGCACGGCATCCACAGCGTGGCCTTTAGCGCGCTCAGCGGCGTGGGCATCGACGACCTGGTCGCCGCGCTGCGCGACCTGCTGCCGCGCGGCCCGCGCTACTATCCCGCCGACCAAGTCACCGACCTGCAGACGCGCTTTATCGTCGCCGAGTTGATCCGCGAGCAGGCACTGCGCCTGCTCGAACAGGAAGTGCCGCACAGCCTCGCCGTGGTTGTGGACGAATATACCGAGCGCAGCCCTGAGTTGACCTATATCGCGGCGGTGATCTATGTGGAGCGCGAGACGCAGAAAGGGATCGTCCTCGGCAAGGGCGGGCGCATGATCAAACAGATCGGCCAGGCGGCCCGGCCTGAGATCGAAGGGCTGGTGGGGACCAAGGTCTATCTCGACCTGTGGGTCAAAGTCTGGGAAAAGTGGCGGCGGCGCGAAGGGATGCTGCGCCGCCTGGGCTATGCGACACAGTGATGGCTTTGTTTCCGGCTTCTGCCCTGTGTTATGATGGACGACGCGCT
>QEUY01000934.1 GCA_003577365.1 Chloroflexota bacterium
GTGCCCTTGGCCGCGCCCTCGCTCCCGCCGCTGATCGGCGCATCCAGCATGTGAACGCCCTTCTCCGCCAGCTTGGCTGCGATCTCTCTGGTCACCTGCGGGCTGATGGTGCTGCAATCCACGACCAACGCGCCCGGCTTTGCGCCGTGGATCACGCCGTCTTCCCCTAAGATCACCTTCTCCACGTCGGGCGTATCGCTGACACAGGTAATGATGATATCGCTGTGCGCCGCCACATCCGCCGGGCTTTCGCCCGCTTCTGCGCCGGCGTCGACCAGTTGTTGCATACGGCTGGCCGTGCGGTTCCAGACGCGCAGCGGAAACCCTGCCTTGAGCAGGTTATGCGCCATGCCCCGCCCCATGATCCCTAACCCGATAAAACCGATACGCTCGGCCATTCTCTTTCCCTCCCGGTTGGCTGATGGTTGCTTGTCTGTACATCATACGCACCGCGCCGTGTTCGGCCAAACGGCCAACCGGCTTGGGCTTGGCTCGCTGGCCCGGCGTAGCCGCGGTTTTCCAACCGCCGATGCATGCAGACCAGAGTGTACACGCCGCAAGCGGCACCGATACCGCACCTACAACGACGAATTTGCCGATTATCGTAGATTCTCTCACCGGCGATCATGCCTACCGGCCCCTCTACGTGATCCTGATGAGGTGATCCTGATGAGGTGATCCTGATGAGGTGATCCTGATGAGGTGATCCTGATGAGGTGATCCTGATGAGGTGATCCTGATGAGCACGAAGATCAAAACAGGGGCCGGAAGTTTCCGGCCCCTGCGCAGGACAGTTGGATCTATCTGGGCTGTTCGCTCAGGCGTAGTAGCGTGGACGGCGTGCAAACAGGCTCGCCACCGCGGCCAACAGCGCCGACCCGATGATCGACCAGACGACTGGGAAAGCCTGGCCGCCGACGTCGATCACAAACCATTCGGGCAGCCCAACCGAGCGCGCGATCCACAAGCCCAGCAGCGCGCCCACAAAGCCTACGATGATCGTGATCACCAGACCGCCCGGCGAGTAACCGGCGATCGCCTGCCCAATGCCGCCACAGATCGCGGCAATGACCAACAAGATGATAAACTCCAACAGGTTCACAGTCGCCTCCTTATCCGGCTCCCGCTCTATTCACGAAAATCCTGCAGCTCTTGCCAGCCGTCGTCCGCCAACTCCACCTCGTAATGTGCGGCGGCCTTGCGGATATTGGCCATTGCCAGCGCCCGGTCGCCGTCCGGCACACCGTCGACGCTGCGAAACTGGGCAAGTGCGGCCATGACATGGTCGGCATCGGTCAGCGGCAGCAGCCGCGCCTCTGGAAAGGCAAAGACACTGTTGGGCAGCATCGCCAGATCGGCGGAACTGAGCTTCCCATGGGTGGTCTCCGGCTTCCAGGTTGTGCCGTCGTCCTGGCGTTGTACAACTTTGTCGGTGCTGTCGGCCATGCCGATCTCCCTCTCCTGTTGCGGGGTTCCCGCCTAGCTGTCTGGGCTAGTAGCGGCGCGGCCGGCGGTGAGAAGCCGCGCGCACCGTGGCATAGTGCGGCGCATAGCGCTGGTCGTTCCATTGAGGCCGGCTCGCCTCAAGCGCCTGGCTGAAAGTCCGTCCAAGCCGCAGTGTATCGGCAGCGAACAACGTCCACATCTGGCGCGCCTGCCAATAGAGATTCGACCAGTCGATGTTTGAAAGCATCCCTCATACCCTCCTCAACATATAGCTTTGCGAGTTTGGCCATACCCACGCCCGCTTGGCTGTGTCCTGTCGACGCCATTGTGGCAGAGAGTGATCGCCAAGGCTATAGCTCACGATAGGGGAAGCCGGTATAGTCCGCGATATCTCAAGCCTAAGATTGGAGTTGACACACCAC
>QEUY01000935.1 GCA_003577365.1 Chloroflexota bacterium
GCGCGCGCGTCGTGGTGGCGGATTTGGGCGTGGCGGCGGCGCTGCCCGCCCGGCCCGACCTAGTGGGTGCCAAGGTCGCATCCGGCACGGCCAACCTGGCGCACGGCCCCGCTATGAGTCACGATCAGGCGCGGCAGGCGCTGCAGACCGGGGCCGATCTCTTTGGCCGCGAGTTGGCTGCCGGGGTGGACATCCTGGGCACGGGCGAGATGGGTATCGGCAACACCACGTCCGCGGCCGCGGTGGCCGCGGCCTTGACCGGGCAAGACCCGGCGTGGCTGGTGGGCCGCGGCACGGGGGTGGACGACGCCGGGCTGGCGCGCAAGATCGAGGTTGTGCGCCGCGGCCTGGCCGTCAACACGCCCGACCCGGCAGATGGGCTGGATGTGCTGGCGAAGGTGGGCGGCTTTGAGATAGGCGGGCTGGCGGGCGCGATGCTGGCCGCGGCGGCTCACCGCTGCCCGGTGATGGTGGATGGCGTGATCGCCACCGCCGCGGCGATGATCGCGGTCACGCTCCACCCCGGGCTGCGCCCCTATCTGATCGCCGCGCACCGTTCCGCCGAGCCGGGGCATGACGCCATGCTGGCCTGGCTGGGGCTGGAGCCGCTGCTCGACTTGGGGATGCGGCTGGGCGAAGGCACGGGCGCGGTCTTGGGGATGCAGTTGGCGGACGCGGCCTGCCGTCTGCTGGCGGAGATGGCGACCTTTGACGAGGCCGGCGTGGACGACCGCAAGCAAGAATAAACCGCAGAGGGCGCCAAGCACGCAAAGGCCAAAGGAAGAGGCAGGGAATGTAGGTGCGGTAGGGATACCACACTACGGCTGCCAAAAGACCGCTTGAACAGCGCACGGAGGGAAAGAGGCACGATGGAACAAGACAGAACGGGACAGCCGCGGCAGGCGCGCCATCTGGGCACATCGTTGGCAGGCGCGCTGCTGTGCATGGTGATACTGCTGGGGCTGCTGGCGGCCTGTGGGTCGCCTGCTGCGCCGGCTCCGGCGGTAGTGGAGACTGCGACCGAGCGCGCGCCTGAAGCGACGACCGCGCCCGCCCCTACGCCCACCCCTGAGGTGGAGACGACCGCAGCGGTTACGCCTGCCGAGGCGATGGCTGAGACGGTCACCAAAGTCGTGACCGAGACAGCCACACAGGCCGTCACCGCGACGAGCGCCACACCCGCTGCAACTGCGGCAGATGCGGGCGCTTTCCTGGTCGTGCAGTTCGACGACAGCCGCACCTTGGCGCGGCCGATCAGCCTGACCGCACCGATCTCCGGCCTGGCTGCGCTGCAGCAGAGCGAGCTGGACGTGGTGACCTCCACGTTTGCCTGGGGCACGGGCGTGTGCAGCATCGAGGGCGTCGGCTGCCCTGCCGAGGACTGTTTCTGCGGCGGCGATCTCTTCTGGAACTATGCCTTCTGGGACGGGGCGGCATGGCAGAGCTACCCGGCTGGGCCGGACGCGACTGTCATCAGCGCCACGGGCAGCATCGAGGGCTGGCGCTGGGGGACATTTGACGCGCAGGGTCTGCCCGCACCCCAGGCGCTGGCGGCGCAGGCCGCGTTGGGCTGGTTGGAGCGCGGCCAGATGGAAGACGGCGGCTATGGCGGCGTGGGCGCGAGCATTGAGGCGCTGCTCGCCGTCGCCGCCAATAGACTGGATGCCGATGGATGGCGCACCGCGGAGGAGGCCCCGTCGCTGCTGAGTTATGTGCTGGAGAACGGCGCAGCCTACAGCCGCCAAGGTGTGGCCGAGGCCGGCAAGATGGCGGTCGCCTTGGCCGGGGCCGAAGCGTGCTGGCCTGCGGAGGCCGTTCGCCCCCAAGCCTACTACAGCGAGACCGTGGGCGCGCTCAGTTCCGATG
>QEUY01000936.1 GCA_003577365.1 Chloroflexota bacterium
ATCGAAACCTTTGGCAGACGCGCAACACGACAACACTGTGCGACAACAGACACACGGCCAAGCGACCGTTCCACGGCTATGCTATCACAAGTTGCCCCGTGCGCAGGTGCGGGAAAGTATCTTTTTGCACTATCGAGGGCGCAACACCAGAGGTGATTGCTAGACAAAAGCAAAAAAGATCGGTATAATAAATGCGAACTTTTGTTCGCATTGGTCAAGGTTCACAGGAGTGGCAAGGGCCGATCTGACTGTGTGAAACGTGCGGAGAGTACCAGAGACGGCCCTTGGCCGTCTTAGCGAGTGAGGGTACGTGGATACGACGGCACAGATATATCCGCAGGAGCAAACGAGGGAACCGTATGCCTCCGTTTAAGGTAGTCAGCGAATTCCAACCGACAGGCGACCAGCCGCAGGCGATCGCGGCGCTGGTCGACGGGCTGCGCGCGGGGATGCGCCACCAGGTCTTGCTGGGGGTCACGGGCAGCGGCAAGACCTACTCCATGGCGAAGGTCGTAGAGCAAGTCCAGAAACCCACACTGATCATCGCGCACAACAAGACGCTGGCGGCGCAGCTCTACAGCGAGATGCGCGAGTTCTTTCCCAACAACGCCGTCGAGTACTTTGTCAGCTACTACGACTATTATCAGCCGGAAGCCTATATCCCGCGCACCGATACCTTTATCGAAAAGGACTCGCAGATCAACGAGGAGATCGACCGGCTGCGGCTGGCCGCGACCTCATCCCTGTTGAGCCGGCCCGACACGATCATCGTGGCGTCGGTCTCCTGCATCTATGGCCTGGGCAGCCCGCAGGACTATGGGCAGGCGGTGCTGCATCTGCGCACAGGCGAGATGGTGCGGCGCAACTCGCTGCTGCGCCACCTGATCGAGATCTATTACGACCGCAACGATAATGTGCTCCAGCGCGGCAAGTTCCGCGTGCGCGGCGATGTGCTGGAGGTGCAGCCCGCCGACCGCGAGTTTGCCTATCGCATCAGCCTGTGGGGTGACGAGATCGAGCGCATCAGCGAGATCGACACGCTGACCGGCGAGGTGCTGGCCGACCATGCCCAGGTGGACATCTACCCCGCCAAGCACTTTGTGACGCCCCAAGAACAGTTGGCCGAGGCCATCGAGGAGATCGAGCAGGAGATGCAGGAGCAGGTCGCCTACTTCACGGCGCAGAACAAGCTCTTGGAGGCACAGCGCATCCAACAGCGCACCAACTATGATATGGAGATGCTGCGCGAGGTGGGTTTCTGCAGCGGCGTGGAGAACTACAGCCGCCCGCTGGCACGCCGCCCCGCGGGCAGCACCCCCTGGACGCTGCTGGACTATTTCCCGGCAGACTGGCTGCTCTTTGTCGACGAGAGCCATATGACGCTGCCGCAGATCCGCGGCATGTACAACGGCGACCGGTCACGCAAAGAGGTATTGGTGGAGTATGGCTTCCGGCTGCCCAGCGCGCTGGACAACCGCCCGCTGCGCTTTGAAGAGTTCGAGGAGCATGTCAACCAAGCGATCTACGTAAGCGCCACGCCGGGGCCGTATGAGAAGGAACATGCCGAGCAGGTAGTGCAGCAGGTGATCCGCCCGACCGGCCTACTCGACCCGATGGTCGAGGTGCGCCCGACCCAGGGGCAGATCGACGATCTGCTCAAGGAGGTGCGCCAGCGGGTGGCCAAGGGGCAGCGCGCCCTGGTGACGACACTGACCAAACGCATGGCCGAGGATTTGACCGAGTATTTGGCCGAGTTGAACATCAAGGTGCATTATCTGCACAGCGAGATCCACACGATTGAACGGGTGGAGATCCTGCGCGACCTGCGTCTCGGCGTCTATGATGTGGTCGTGGGCATCAATCT
>QEUY01000937.1 GCA_003577365.1 Chloroflexota bacterium
TTCAAAGACCGTGGTCACATGCGGGCTGATGCGCTTGCTCTGCACCATGTGCTGGGCGATGAGACGGCGCATCGCCGTCAGCGGCTGCCAGACCTCATCTGCCCCCAACGCAGCAGGCGGCTGCGGCATCGTCTGGCGAGGCGCTTCCGCAATTTCGAGCGGGCGCTGCGCCAGATAGGCCAGCACATCCTGCTTGGTGATGCGCCCACCCAGGCCCGTCCCCGCGATCTGCTCCAGGTCCAGCGCATGTTCGGCGGCCAGCCGCGCCACCACCGGGCTGATAAAGGCGCGGCCCTGGGGCTTGGCCTCCGCTGGCGGAGACGAAACAGTCGCTGCCTGTAGAGCCGGTTGTATGCGAGTATCCGCGGCGGCGGGCGGCGTGGAGGCGACAGGCCGTTCGCCCACTGTGCCGATATAGGCCAGCACCGTCCCGGCGCGCACCGTCTTGCCCTCGCCCACCACAATCTCTAGCAGCGTGCCCGCCGCCGGCGCCGGCACTTCCGTATCGATCTTGTCGGTGTTGATCTCAAGCAGCGGCTCCAGCGCGGCAATCGGGTCGCCGGGCGCTTTCAACCAGCGCGCCACCGTCCCTTCCACCACGCTTTCGCCCATCTGGGGCATCGTCACCGCAACCGCCATCGCCTCGCCCCTGCTCCGGCAGACAGATGCGCTCGGCCAACTGCGGGCTATCCATCCCGGCGTGCATGTGCAGATAGACCTTGTGCGGGGCCGATGCAAACCCGGCGACCTGCCCATCGGGCGTCATGGCGACGATGTTCATATAATGCCCCGGCGTGGGCTGCAAATAGACCAGGTCGCGCAGCGCCTCCAGCCCGGCGTCGATCAACGTCATGCCCATCTTCAGATAGAGGATCAGGCTGCGCGCCGTGCTCACACGGATCGCCAACTCGCCACGGCCTGTGCAGGCCGCCGCGCCATAGCGGTTATCGGCATAATTGCCCGCCCCGACGATCGGGCTGTCGCCCACGCGTCCCGGATATTTCCAGGCCACGCCGCTGGTGCTCACCGCCGACGCCAGGTCGCCCTGCCGGTCGCGTGCCAGGAAGTTGACCGTCCCCTGCGTGTCGTCGCGCTTGGTCTCTTGCGCCGGAACCGGCCCGCGGTCACGCAGGGTGACCGGCACGGCCAACTGGCGCGCCAGGCCGCGCAGGTCGCCGTCGACGCCAGGCGTCAGACCATGCTCGACAAATCGCTCACGCCAGCGCACCAGCGCCGCCTCGGTGCGTTGATCGGCGGGCTGCTGGCCCAGCTCGGCGGCGAACCGTTCGGCCCCGCGGCCCACGATCAGCACGTGGGGAAGCTGCTCCATCACGCGCCGCGCCAGCGTGATCGGGTTGCCATAGCCCATCACCGCCGCCACCGCGCCGGTCTGAAGCGTGCGCCCATCCATGATACTGGCGTCCAGCTCTACCTCGCCCGCGGCGTTGGGCAGCCCGCCATAGCCGACGCTGTGGTCATCTGGGTCGTCCTCGGTGATGCGGCAGGCCAGCTCCACCGCATCCAGGGCGCTGCCGCCTTGGCGCAGCAGGTCCATGGCCGCGCTCATGCCTGCGCGGCCGTTCTCGCTTGCCACCATCACCGGCAGCATGCTTGGCGTCTCAGCCATTCCCACCCTTCCCAGCGAACGATGCACAGAGAACGATACGCAGCGTTGCCGGCTGGCCGTCCTCCAATGGGCGCTCCCCGGATCAACGCGCCGCGGATTCGCGGCCCAGGCTGCCGGCCAGCAGCGCGATCACGGCAGCTTCCAGCGCCTCCCACGCCACATCGGGCCGCTTGTTGACCGTGACAAAATCCTGCGCCATCAACACATTATAGACGCCCTCCAGCCCAAACAAGCGCC
>QEUY01000938.1 GCA_003577365.1 Chloroflexota bacterium
GCCTCGCGCCCGTTGACCAGGATATGGGCGAAGTCGCCTACCTCTTGGCCCGCGCTGCGGATCACGAGCGCGACGCCGGGGTCGAGCCGGCTGCCGGTCGCGCCGATGGGTGTGCCCTGTGGCGCGAGCGCGGCGGCGACCTCGGCCGCGGGCCGGGGCGCGTCCAGGAAGGTGATCTGCAGCCGGTCGATGGGTTCAGTAGCCAGGCCGGGCGGAATCGTCAGCGCGTGGCGGCTGCCCTCGACCTGATGGGCGACGGGTGTGCTGTTGAGCGCATAGCGGGCAGTGGCGGGCGCGTCCATCGTCAAGATGACTTGTCCTCCCTGATCGGGCAGGTCAAGCAGCAGCGCGGGCGCAGGCCGCGTGGCGTAGCGCGGGCCGCCCGGCGCGGCGGCGGACGACCAGCCCTCGGCCAGCAGGTGATGGCTGTCGGGCGATGCCAGGCCATAGTGCTGCGCCGTCGACGGGGGCGCGGGCCGCACGCGATAGAGACGGATCGTGGCGGGCGCGCCCGTCCAGTCCGGCCCCTGCCATTCGCTCACCCGATCGAGCGGCAGGGCGTCTTCGACATAGCGGATGAGTAGCGCCGGGGCGCGGTCGACGTGCAGCGTGACATAACGTATACCCAGGAAGTCGAGCAGTTGCGGCGCGAGGCGGCGGCCGCGCGCGACCAACTCCGGGTACATCGCGTCTAGCACCGGCGCGAGATGCTCGCGGTCGGCGTTCATCAACGCGATCAGGTCGCCGATCAGTGGGGCCTCGGTAAAATATTGAAACTTGGTTTCGGGGTTGCGGCTGGTGTTGCCGCCCAGCCGCCGTTTGCCGTGGATCGTCTGGTCCCACTGCTGGCGCATGATGATCAGGTCTTCGCGACCGAGGACGCGCGCGCCGTTGCGCCAGCCGGTAGGCAGTTCGAGCAAGGCGAAGTCGCCCGCTTCGGCGGCAAGCTGGGCATAGAGCGGCGGCACGCGCATGCCGGTGAGCGGCAGGGGCGCAGAGAGATGCTCGCCCACAAAGAGCAGCGCAGCCAGGCTTGCGACCAGGATGGATGCGGCCTGCCCGCGCAGCCGGGGGCGCGCCAGCAGCCAGGCCAACCCTTGAGCGGCGAGCACAGCAAGTGCGAGCATCACCAGGACGCTGTAGCGGCTGGGGTAGCGGTTGCCGCTGAAGAAGGGCAGGCGGCTGACCAGGGCAAAAGGGCCAGGGAGGGCGCTGTCGACGCCGCCCCAGCGCAGCCATGGCCCCAGGCTGAGCCAGGTGAAGACGACAAAGGCAACAACCCAGAAAAGTGTGGCGTGGCGCGCGGCGCGTCTGCTGGTCAGCCCTGTATAGACGCCCAGCAGCGCCAGGATCAGCGCGCTGTAGCCCAGATAGATCTGCTGGCCCTTGTCGTTGGGGAAGGGCAGCGCCGCGGCCCAGTGGCCCAGCAGCGGATGCAGGCGCGTGGGCAGCCAGAAGCCCATCAGGTCGGCGCTGAAGATGTCGGCAAAGCCGCCGCCGCTGGCGAAGAAGTCCCCTTCTTGGCGCAGGTCGGGGAGCATGGCGGCCAGGAAGGGCAGCAGCGCCGCGCCTGCGACCAGACCCAATGCCGCTATCCCCCAAGCTGCCGGCGCAAGGGCGCGGCGCAGCGGTGGGCGTATCCCTGCCGCCAGCCACCACAGCCCAAAGAGCGCCGTCCAGATCAGCAGAAACGAGGCATAGGTCAGTTCGGCCCAGGCTTGAAAGCCGAGAAACAGCCCTGCCGTCAGACCGTTGCGCAGCGCGGCGCGGCGGGTGGCGCTGCGGCCCAGCCGCCAGAGATAGAGCGCATAGAAGGGGATCCACTGGCTGCCGGCGATGTTGAACTGGCCGAGCGCGGCG
>QEUY01000939.1 GCA_003577365.1 Chloroflexota bacterium
GCGCCCGCCGTACATCATGCGCGAGAGCAGGTCGCGGCCCAGGGCGTCGGTCCCCAAGAGGTGATAGGTGCCGGATTCTGATGTCGATAGGGGAGGGAGCTGGGCGCGGCTGGGGTCTTGGTCGCCGGCGTCATAGGGTGCGATCAGCGGGGCCAGCAGGGCAATGGCGCTGATCAGGATCAGAAAGCTGAGGCCAAAGACAGCGCGACGGCTGCGCCAGAAACGGCGGCGCAGGGTAGTGCTGGGCTTGCGGGTGTCGAGGGGCTTGACGGTGGGCGCGGCGGGCGCAGGGCGCGCCGCCGGGGTCGAGTTAATCATAGCGGATGCGCGGGTCTAGGTAGACATAGAGAATATCTACGGCCAATTTGAGTAATACATAGACCACCGAGATAAAGAGCACCGACGCCTGCACCAGCGGATAGTCGCGGGCGTTGATGGCCTGCAGCGCCAGCCGCCCCACGCCCGGCCAGGCGAAGATGCTTTCGGTGATGACCGCGCCGCCAAAGAGCGCGCCGAGCTGTAGCCCCACCACCGTGACCAACGGGATCAGGATGTTGCGCAGGGCATGGCGCACGATCACACGGCGTTCGGGCAGACCCTTGGCGCGCGCCGTCCGAATATAATCTTCGCCCAGCACGTCGAGCATGCCGGAGCGGACGAGGCGCGTGACCAGCGCCATCAACACCGAGCCAAGCGTAATGGCGGGCAGCACCAAATGCATCGGCGTGCCGCGCCCGGAGGTGGGGAACCAGCCCAGCCCAACCGAAAAGACCAAGATCAGCATGATCCCCAGCCAGTAGGGCGGGATGGCCTGGCCGAGCATCGCCAGCCCGGTGCCAAGATAGTCCCAAACGGTATCGCGGCGCAGCGCCGAAAGCAGCCCGACGGGGATGGCAACCGAGAGCGAAAAGAGCAGCGCGGCTGCTGAAAGCTGGAGCGTGGCGGGCATCCGCTCCAGCAGCACTGCGAGCGCGGGCTGTTGGAAGAAGAGCGAATCGCCCAGATCGCCGCGCAGGGCATGGCTCAGAAAGACCATATATTGCACCGGAATGGGGTCGTTGAGACCCCATTTTTCGCGCACTTCTGCGATCTGTTCGGGCGAGGCGCTTTCGGCCAGCAGCAGCGTCGCCGGGTCGCCGGGGGCCAGCCGCAAGAGGAAAAAGACCAACACGGAGACGCCCCAGACGACGATCACCGATTGGACCAGGCGACGGCGAATGTATGCACCCATCGTAAGCGTACCTGTCGTGAGCATGCCCGCAGCGCGTACCACGGTTGAGGGGGTACGGGCGAGCCTTGGGTCATTGCTGGGTGTACAGGGGAGAGGCGCGCCTTTCCCCTGTACGGGCCGCGGTTGCGGTTAGGCGCTCACGCTCATGCCGTTCCAAGGGCGCGTGGTGTCGGGCGAGTATGGCTCGAAACCGCTGACGCGCTTGCGCACCGCCCAGATGTTCTCCTGGCGGTAGAGCTGAATTTCGACCGCTTCGTCGTAGATGCGTTTCTGGATCTGCTTGTAGAGTTCGTCGGCCTGGGCGGTGTCCACCGTGATACAGGCTTGCTCGATCGCCTGCTGGAAGTCCGGGTGCTGCGGCCCGAAGCCGGAGCCGTAGGTGTCGGTGATGTAGAAGGTCTTGTACTGGTTGCAGGGGTTGTTGGCCTTGCCGCCCTGCTGCAGCGCCAGGTCATAGCTGCCGGATTTGCGCGCTTCGGTGTAGGCGCCCGGTTCCAGGAACTGTAGATCGACCTCAAAGCCGATATCCTGCATGGCCCCGGCGACATATTCCATGACCTCTTTGCCCTTGGCAAACCAGAAGGGGTGCGCTTTGATCTCGATCTTGGTGCCGGGGGCGACGCCTAGCCAACAGTGCCTTCCGGAATGTGCCCGCCGACCAACTGCCCGGCCTTGACGATGTTCTTGACCAACGACTCGCGGTCGATGGCATAGTTGACGGCCCAGCGCGCATCGGGGTTGTTGAAGGGCGGGCGGTTGTTCTGGGTCAGCAGATAGAGATGGTCGAGCGAGGGGCGGCGGTAGATGGCGATGTTGGCGTCTTGGGCCAGTTCTTCGGCCAGTTCGCCGCTGACGTTGGCGATGATATCCACTTCGCCGGAGCGCAGCGCGGCCACGCGCGTGGCTTCCTCGCTGATCGGGCGGTAGCGCAGCCGGTTCACCTTGACCAGGTCGGGCTTCCAATAGTCAGGGTTGGCTTCGCCCAGCCAGTACTCGCCCTTGACATATTCGAGATGGCGGAAGGGGCCGCTGCCGATCGCCTTTTCCCAGAAGTTCTCGCCGTTTTCGTCGGCGGACTTTTTGGAGAGGATGTGCTCGCCCAGGATCAGGTTAAAGAGCGGGGCCGGTTTGGAGCAGGTGAAGACGACCGTGGTGGCGTCGGGCGCATCGACCGAGGCGAGCAGGTCTTTGAAGGCGGTGGAGTGCTGGAACTCCGGGTTGGCGAGCAGCCGGTCGAAGGTGAACTTGACATCTTCGGCGGTGACGGGCGACCCGTCGTGGAACTTGGTTCCGCCCTGCATCTTGACCGTCCAGACCGTGCCTTCAGGATTGCTGCTGAATTCGGTCGCCAGCCAGTTGATCTGCGAGCCGTCGGGCGCAACGTCGAAGAGCTGGTCATAGATACAGCGGTTGATCTCGCCTTCCATGCGCCCTGCGATCAACTGCGGGTCTTGGGTGCGCAGGTCGTCGCCGCGCGACCAGGTGATCTCGCTGAGCGGCTGGCTGCTGCCAGGGGAGATGGCTTGGCAGGCGCTCATCAGTTGGGCCAGAAACGGCAGGCTGAGGCCCGCTCCTGCGGCATGTAGGAAACGGCGGCGCGTGAGTCGGTAGGACATCGAAAGCTTCCTCCTTGGGTTATGCGAGGCGGGGATACTTCGTGTGTCGATCAGGGAGCTGGTGGATCGCGTCGAGTGGACGCGGGGAGGATTATACGCGGGTTGGGAAACGCTGTCAACGCGGCGCGGGGACGTCACAAGGGAACGCAGGCACGATCAACCGCGAGGGAAGATCGGTCTTTGAGATGCTGGGGCCGCGGAGGGAGGTGGTCTCCGCGGCCCACCCGCAGATAAACCCAGGCTATGCCAGCCCGGCCTGGAGCTTTACGAGGATATGGTCGAGGACTTCGCGTTCGTGCTTCAACCCCTGGCGGTAATAGCCGCTGTCGGTGCCGGCGATCTCCATGCGCAACTCAGAGCGGAAGTCCTGCAGAATCTGCACCAAGACCTCCACTTCCTCTCGGGTCAGGCCGACGTTGGTCAGGTCGACTTGAGACATGTTGTTTCTCCTTGGTCTAGCCGAACTTGGTCTAGCCGAACTTGGT
>QEUY01000019.1 GCA_003577365.1 Chloroflexota bacterium
ATGCGGTCTTGCTGCAATAGGGAACCAGCAGCGTAGAAGCCTGAGGGGCCGGCTCCGATGATGGCGACGCGTAGTGGCCGCTGTTCCGAACCTAGCTCTTGCGACACGATATTCTCCTGTGGCTCGTGGGGCGTGTGTGGCGACGCCCGTGCAACAATGCCCGTTACTCTCAGCACTAGGTGGTGCGTTTGAGCATCGCGCCAAACTGGCGGGCAAGCGTCATAATGCCGATAACGAGGGCGAGATAGTCGCCCGGTCCGAGCGCCTTGATTGGGTTTTCGCTGGACGCGGCCTCGTCGTAGCCGTCAGTGGCGACCCAAGCAAGGGCCGCGCCGAGGAGAGCGCCCGCGGCCGCGCCGGTAATCAGTGCGCGAGTTCGATCTTTCATGGGTCAGACCTTTTCCTGGTTATGATTGAGATCGGTTGCCGGCGAGACGAGCCAGGCGCGCCTCGAGGTGGGCAAGTTTGCTGCGCGCCCGGATCACTTGATCGGCGGCTGCGCGGCTGGCGCTGTCCACCTTGAGCCGTCCCTGGCGTGTGCCACTTTGGACTTGGCGCAACAGACCTGGCGTCTTGGCGACGGCAATATGCATCCCTTTAACGGCAAAGAGCGCCACGGCCAGGGGAAGTAGGAGGCCGATGAAGCAGAGCAGCGCCAACCAGACAACGGCAAGATTGCGCCAGAATTCGAGACTCATACGCCTCCATATGCCTCCCGCTAACACTGCTGCTCCTGCCTCGCTGCCTGTGCGTCGCGCCGGCTGCGACATGCCTTTTCTCACATGCGGCAGCACGGAGATAGATCGCCCACGGCTATTCTAGCAAACGGCCAAAGCAGAACCAAACCCCAGATCGCCTGGTGGGCATGGGCTGTCTAGGCGTCGAGGCGCGCAGCCTGGCTGCGCGCCAGGGATTCCTCCTCGGCGCGGGTGGTGATCATGCCGTCGAGCCGGGCGGCGCGCAGGGTGCGCAGGATGCGTCCATAGAGCGGCCCGCGCGGGATGCCCAGGGCCGCGAGATCATGCCCGGTCAATTCGGCATGGACATGACGCCATTCGCGGTGATAGTGGGCCAGATGGGCCACGACGGCGGGCCGGTCGCCGCAGGCGATGTAGGCCAGGGCCAGGGCAGCGGGGTCGATATCCTCGAGGATCTCCACGACCGCGCTGGGGGAGAGATCGGGCCGGTCGAGGTCATCCAGGCGTTGATAGAGCCGGGCCAGCCCCCGGATCAGCCGCTGGGTTTCGCCGCGCAAGCCCAAGCGGTCGGTCAGGCTGTCGTTGGCTGCGGACGGGAGCCGGAAGACCAGCAGGCCCCAGTAGAGCCGTTCGATCGGTTCTTCGTGCAGGGCTGCAGGGCCGCGGCCTGCCGCCCGCCATGCGCGCAGGTCGGCAAAGCGTTGGCGCACCCAGCTATCAACCTTGAGGTCCGGATGGAGGCGAGAGAGGATGCCCAGCTCATAAAGCCGTCCTAAGGCTTTTTCGGGCCGGTCTTCTTGCAGGATGCGCTCCAGTTCGTGCCGGATGCGCGCCGAGGTCACTTTGTCCAACAGCTCCACGGCGTCGAGCAGCAGCTCCAAGGTGCGCGGTTCGATGTGGAAGTTGAAGCGCTGCTCATAGCGCACGGCGCGCAGGATACGGGTGGGGTCGTCGACAAAGCTGAGGCTGTGCAGGACACGGATGACGCCGTCGTGCAGATCGTTCAGCCCGCCGTAGAAGTCGAGCAGTTCGCCCCAGCGGTCGGGGTTCAGGCAGAGGGCGAGCGTGTTGATGGTGAAGTCGCGGCGGTGCAGGTCGAGTTTGATGCTGCTGTCTTCGACGGTGGGGAGCACGGTCGGCGCGGTGTAGAACTCGGTGCGCGCCGTGACAAAATCAAGGTGGGCAGGCAGTTGCGTGCTGCCCGGAGCCACTTTGAGGTCGGCGAGCAGTTGCGCGCTGCGCAGCGGATGGTCGGGGTCGTCGAGGATCCATTTGGCAGTGTTGAAGCGTTTGTGGGGCACGACGCGGCCGCCGTAGAGCGTTTGCATGTGGTGGGCAAAGGCGATGGCGTTGCCTTCGATCACGATGTCCATGTCGAGCGCGGCGACGGTGAAGTCACCGCCATTGAGCAGCAGATCGCGCACAAAGCCGCCCACGGCGTAGACGGTGAAGTCGAGGCGCGCCACTTCTTGGCCGATGAGGCGCAGCAGTTCATGGTGGAGCGGCGGCAGCGAGATGCGCAGCCGCTGGGCGATCTCGCCGGCATGACGGTGCGGCAGGTTTTCCTCGTCCCACAGCTTGATCAGGTCGGTGCGCGTCACGATGCCGATGATGCGGTCCTGCTCGTCCACGACCGGGATCTGGCCCCAGTTGCTGTCGATCATGCGGCGGCGCAGTTCGTTGATGGTAGCATCGGGGCGGATGGTGACGCTGCCGGCGCGCATAAATTTGGTGACGGGCTGGCTGCCCAACTCATGGTCGACGGCGCGATCGGCCTCGCGGCGGGTGAGCACCCCCAGAAGTTCCTCGCTGCCATCGGGCCGCGTGCGCAGCACGGGGAAGCCCTCATGACCGTAGCGGCGCATCAGTTGGACGGCTTCGTCGACGGTCATCTCCGGTGTGAGTAGCTGGGGCCGGCCCGTGCTCATGATGTGCTGGACGGTGGTGGCGCCGCGAGCGTGTTCGTGCAGGAGGGCGACGATGCGGTCGCGCACGGCGGCGATGCCATGACCGCCGTCATGGACGGGCGCGGCAGCGGCGCGGGTGTGGCCGCCTCCACCCAAGGCCGATGCGATTTTGCCCACGTCGATTTCGTCGGTGGTGCTGCGCGCCACAACTTGGATCATGTCGCCCAGGTTGATCACGATAAAGATGGCATCGGTCTCGTGAAAGTCACGCAGACGGGTGGCGAGCGCGCTCAACTCCTCGCTGAAGCCGAGTGCGTCGGCCAGGGCGATCACGACTGTGTGGCCGGCGACCTCGACAAACTCGCTGTCGTCGATCAACTGCTGCAGCAGTTGGCGCTGCGCCTGGCTGAGGGGGTGGTTGAGAAAGTGGTTGACGACCTCGAGGTTGACCTTGTGCTCCGGCTCCAGCAGCCAGGCCAGACAGCGCGCGTCGCGGTGGGTGGTCGACGGATAGGTGAGGCTGCCGGTGTCCTCATGGATGCCGAGGGCCAGCAGGGTTGCCTGCAGCGGCGAAATCATAATGCCCGCTTCGATGATCCGTTCGACGAGCAGGGTCGTGTTGGCCCCGACCGGCTCGGACCAGATGCGCTGGCCTTCGGGCAACTCTTGGTCGAGGCTGTGGTGGTCGATGATCGTGAGTTCGGTGGCGCTGTCCATGCCCCGCACCCAGTTGGCGGCGCGTGTGTCCACCAGGATGGCGCGTGAGACGCGGCCGCGCGGCACTTCGCGGTCGGTGATGAAAGGGAAGCGGCTGCGGTAGAGGGTCAGGAAGCTGCGCACGTTGCGGTTGAGTTGGCGCGGTAAGACGGGGCGCGCCTCGGGATAGAGCAGCGATGCGGCCAGCATGGAGGCCAGGGCGTCGAAGTCGGTGTGTTCGTGGCTGAGGATGACCTCAAAGGTGTTTGGAGCGGTGCTGGCGGGCATGAGATCAGGCGACCCCAGCGCGCGTCAGGAGGTTGCGGGCCGCGGCGTTATGGGCTTCGACCAGCGCCGGCAGGTCAAGCAGGGTGGGGTGACCTTCCTGCACCAAGACGCGGCCGTTGACCATGGCGAAATCCACAGCCTGCGGCTGGCAAAAGATGATCGCGGCCAAGGGGTCGTGGACAGCGCCCCCGGCATAGGTGGGCGCCGACAGGTCAAAGGCGATCAGGTCGGCGGCCATGCCCGGCGCCAGCGCGCCGATGTCGTCGCGGCCCAGCACCGCGGCCCCGCCCAAGGTGGCAAGCTCGACGGCCTGGCGCGCGGTCATGGCGGCAGGGTTGCCCAAGACGCGCTGCAGGAGCATGGCCTGGCGCGCTTCGGCCAGCAGATGGCTGCCGTCGTTGCTGGCGCTGCCGTCAACGCCCAGCCCGACAGGAACGCCGCTGTCGAGCATGGCGCGCACAGGGGCGATGCCGCTGGCGAGCCGCATGTTGCTGGTGGGGCAGTGGGCCACGCCTGTGCGGGTCTGGGCAAAGTGGTCGACCTCTGCCGGGTTGGTATGCACGCAGTGGGCATGCCACACGTCCGGCCCCATCCAGTCCAGATCGGCGGCATAGGCAGCGGGCCGCGCCCCAAACTCGCGCAGGCAGAATCGTTCCTCGTCGAGCGTTTCGGCCAGGTGGGTGTGGAGCCGGACGCCCGTCGCGCCGAAGCTGCGCGCTAGGGCGGCGCTCTCGCGCATGAGGTCGGGGGTGACGCTGAAGGGGCTGCAAGGAGCGATGACCACGCGGCGCATGGCAAAGCGGGCGGGGTCGTGATAGGTCTCGACCACGCGGCGGCAGTCGCGCAAGATGCGCTCTTCGTCTTCGGTCACGCGATCCGGCGGTAAGCCGCCCTGGCTTTCGCCCAGGCTCATGCTGCCGCGCGCGCCGTGAAAGCGCGCGCCGATCTGCTCCGCGGCTTCGAACTGGTCGTCGAGGCGCGACCCGTTGGGCCAGAGGTAGTGATGGTCGCTGCTGGTCGTGCAGCCGCTGAGCAACAGCTCAACTAGTGCTAATTGTGTGCTGACGCGCACGTCGGCGGGTGTTAACTCGGCCCAGATCGGGTAGAGCGTCCTGAGCCAGTCGAACAGCACGGCGTTTTGCGCCTGGGGGATCACGCGCGTGAGCGTCTGGTAGAAGTGGTGGTGCGTGTTGACAAAGCCGGGCAGGACGATGCGCCCGGCTGCGCTGATCGTCTGGTGGGGGCGGTCGGTGTAGTGTGCCGGTAGGTCATGGGTCGCGCCCACCCAAGCGACGGCGCGATCCTCCACCACGACGGCGGCGTCGCGCAGCTCACGGCGCTGGGCGTCCATGGTGACGAGATAGTCGGCGTGCTGGATGATAGTCAGGGCCATGGGCAGTCTTGAGGCGCAGGGGGCGGGCCTGCCGGTATCATGCATTGAGTACGGTTACATCGGGCCGCAGGTTAGCCGCGGCGACCATCGGCGCGAGTTCGCCGGCGTTTAGGGCACGCCCTTTGCCCGCGATGGCGGTAAAGGCGGCCTCGATCACGTTTGTCCCGAAGCTGCGACCGTCCAGGCGGGGTGTGGTGGTGCAGAGATAGCGTACACCACGATCGCGCAGGAGTGCAATATCTGCCGGGGTGGTGGTATTGGTGACGACGATCTTGCCGTCCAGCCGGTCGGGGAGGTGGTGTTTGATGTAGTGGAAATCGTCGGCGATGACGCCGGCCCAGGCGTACCAAGGGGCGTAGCGCGGGGTGATGGTCTCTTGGGCGCTGCCGGTCGGGTAGAGCCAGCGGAAGGGGAGGCGGCTCATGACAGGCAGCAGGAGGTGCGCCAGGAGGAGCAGCGTGCGCAGGCTGCGGACTGGGATCGGCAGGCCGAGGCCGGTGCCGAGATCGCCAAAGAGCGTGGCGTAGCCTGCCTCGGCGAAACCGGCGGCGAGGTCATAGCGGGCCACCGCGGTGCAGATGAAGACCCGGCGTTGGGTCACCGGTTCGGGCAGGAGCGAATCCAGTTGGGCGGGGAGGGAACGCTCCACGACCTGGCGCAGCCCGCCACCGTCGACGGCAGGGGTCGCCAACCCGCGCACCAGCCCGGCGACCGAGCGCAGCGGGTAGGCGCGCCCTGCCAGGTGGAGCGCCAGGTCCGCGCCGCCCACGCCAAAGGCGTCTACCTGCCCGTCGAGCGTTTGGAAGAGGCGGCGCGCGGCGGCCAGGTCGCCGTCGACGCCGACGCGCTCAAGGCGGATCGGCGTGTCTAGGATCGTAGTTTCGCTGACGGCATTGCGGCGGCTGCTACCTAGACTGACGGAAACGACCCGCTTCATAGACTAGATCAGGCCCGTGGCGCGCCCGGCTGCGGTGAAGACGTCGAGTGCAAAGTCGATGTCGGCGATGGTGTGTGCGGCAGTGACGTTGGCGCGCAGCCGCGCGCTGCCTTCGGGGACGGCAGGCGGCAGTGCAGGCAGCACAAAGACACCATGGTCTTGGCAATATTTGGTCATGGCGAGGGCGCGTTCTTCACTGTAGACCATGATCGGCACGATCGGCGTGCAGGTCAGCCCGGTGTTGAAACCCGCCACCTTGAGGCCCTGGATGAAGTGGTCCACGTTGCGGCGCAGGATGCGGTTGCGCTCGACGCCTTCTTCCTCGATGACGTCAAAGGCCGCGATGGCAGCGGCGGTGACGGCTGGGGGAAGGGCGGCGCTGAAGATAAAGCCGCGTGCCGTGTGGCGCAGGAAGGTGATCAGACGGGCGTCGCCGGCGATGTAGCCGCCGATGCCGGGGATGGTCTTGCTCAGCGTGCCCATCTTCAGGTCGATGACGCCCGGCATGTCATAGTGTTCTTCGATCCCGCGCCCGTGTTCACCCAGGACGCCGATGCTGTGGGCTTCGTCGACCATGAGCCAGGCATGGTGGGCGCGGCATAGATCGACCGCTGCCGGAAGGTCGAAGATGTCGCCGTCCATGCTGAAGACGGCATCGGCGACGACCAGTTTGTTGGCGCTAGCTGGGGCGCTGCGCAGGACACGCTCCAGGTCGGCCATATCGTTGTGGCGGAAGCGTTTGAAGATGCCCTGCGCCAAGATGCAGCCGTCCACAATGCTGGCGTGGTTCCAGCGGTCGGAGATGACCCAGTCGCCGCGGCCAATCAGTGTGCTGATGGTCGCCAGGTTGGTGACATAGCCGCTGCTAAAGACGATGGCATCGGCGCGCTCGGTGTAGCGGGCGATGCGTTCCTCCAGTTGGGCATGCAGGTCGAGCGTGCCGCCCAGGAGCCGCACCCCGTGTGTGCCTGCGCCGTAGTGGTCGAGCGCCTGTTTGGCGGCGGCGACGATGCGCGGGTGGTCGAGCAGCCCGAGGTAGCTGTAGGTGGCGAACATGAGCTTGCGCTGGTCGAGGGTCGCGACCCAGGGGCCTTCCAATTCGTCGACCGGCTGCAGATAGTAATAGAGGCCCTGGGCCTTGGCCTGCTCGATGCGTTCCCACACGGCATTGATGCGGTCGGCAAACGGGGAGGGGCGCTCTTGTTCCTGCATTGATGGATGCATTGAGAGATCGGTGGCGTCGGCACCGTTTCTGTGATTAGCCATGGGCGGAATATCCAAGAATAACGGCCTCGCTATGCGCCCTGCTCCAGGATTGCGGTACATATCGACAAACTGCTGGAACCGGCTGGGCCGGCAGGAATCATCGAGGGCGCGGGAGATCAGATAGGACCACCGATCGTGCAGACTGCGCGCGCCGGCGAGGATCGTAGTACACTAGGGTGAGCTGGAGAGCATCACTCTGAACGGCAAGATTGTAGCGTAGTGCCGCGTTCGATGCAATTCAGGGAAAGGAGGAAACACGAACGATGGAGAGATCTGCAGCTACTCGGCATGCGCAGGGGACGCCGCGGTTGGGGGTGGCGAATGGCCGCTTTTTGCCGCATCGCGTCGTGCGCAATGGGCACGTGCAGACGTTGCTGTCGCGCTATCGCCCGCGCCAGGTGTTGGCGCTGCTGGAGCAGGAAGCGCCGTTGATGGTGGATGCAGGCCCCGACCAGACGGGGTTTGACCCGTCGGTGCGGCTGTTAGGCTATTACACACGGCGCCGCACCGAGGGGCCAAGCCACGGCCTGGTGATCTCGCTGCATGGCTGGGAGGGGAGCAGCCATGCGGTGCATAACCTGGTGATGGCCGACGCCTGGGTGACGGCGGGCTTTGACGTCTTCCGGCTCAACCTGCGCGACCACGGGCCGCGGCGGCATGTCGTGCCGCAAGGCCTCAACCACGGGCTGTTTCTGGGGACGCTGCTCGACGAGACGGTGGCCGCAGTGCAGCGGGCGGCGGAGCTGGCCGGCGACGCGCCGGTCTATTTGGTGGGACCTTCGATGGGGGGGAATTTCGCCCTGCGTGTGGCGGTGGCCCATGCGGTGCGGCCCATCCCGAACCTGCGCAAGGTGGTGACGATCAGCCCCGCGATCAACCCAGGGCGCTCGACCGATCAGATCGATGCACAGCCGATGTTTCACTACTATTTTCGGCGGCGCTGGCTGCGCTCGCTGTTGATCAAGCAGCAGTTGTTCCCCGATCTCTACCAGTTTGACCCGCTGCGCAGCATCCAATCTCTGCGTGCCATGACGGAGTGGTTGGTCACGCGCTATGCGGGCTATCCATCGGCGGATGCCTATTTTGCCGACTATGCGGTGTTGGGTGACGCCCTGGCCGATCTGCGCGTTGCTACGACAATCATCACGGCAGCCAATGACGGGGTGATCCCGGTGGCCGATTTCTACGCTCTTGCGCCCAGCCCATATCTGCAGATTCAGGTGCACCCAACCGGGGGGCATGTGGGCTTTCTCGACCTGGGGCCGCTGCGCCACTGTCTGCCGGAGATGGTGTTGGCCGAGCTTACGGCGGAGCCTGTGCTTGCAGACAAGTCGTTGCGCTGTGATACAATGGCTGCGCCAGGGGACAATTCGCAGGTCGTGGGCCTGGAGTGAGACCGCTTGCGTGAAGCCAGAAGGGGAGGGGGGGCGTGCCGCAGCCAGGTGGACCGTCCTTTCCATGGGCGGATGAGTGGCCGGAGATCCATGACCCGCGTGTGCGCGAGGCCTTTGCGCGTGTGCCGCGCCAGGCCTTTGTGGATGAGCCGCTGCGGCGCTGGGCCGACCGGGATGCACCGCTGCCGATTGGCGAAGGGCAGACCATCAGCCAGCCTTTTGTGGTGGCGTTGATGACCCAGGCATTGGGGCTGCGCGCGGGCGACCGGGTGTTGGAGATCGGCACAGGGTCGGGTTTTCAAACGGCGATCCTGTGCGAGCTGGTCGCCGCGCCCGACCGGCCTATGGGTGACACCGTTTGGTCGGTGGAACGTTTTGCGACGCTGGCGGGCCGGGCCGCCGAGCTGCTGCGGCGCTTGGGCTATGCGCCGCATCTGCGGGTTGGCGACGGGGCGGCGGGCTGGCCTGAGGCCGCGCCGTTTGATGCGATCATTGTGACGGCGGCGGCGCGAGCTGTGCCGCGGCCATTGTGGGAGCAGCTGCGCGCCGGGGGCCGGATGGTCATACCGGTCGGCGCGACTCCGGACGATCAGGAGCTTTGGCTGCTGGTGCGGGGAGAGGAGCGGCTGCTGCGTCGCCCGTTGGGGCCGGTGCGTTTTGTGCCGCTAGTCTCCCCGATCCTGGATGATCCTTCGCAGTGTATCCGGCTGTCGCGGCGACGGGACACTCGCTACGATGCGATAGAGGAGTAGGCCATGCGGGTTTTGATCACAGGCGCGCAGGGCCAGCTTGGACGGGCCGTGACGCAGGCGATGCGGGCCATGACCGATTGGCAGGTTATAGCGGCGGGCCGAGACGAGCTGGACATTACGCTGGCTGACACGGCGGGGCAGATCGCCGCGCTGGCGCCCGACTTGGTCGTGAACGCGGCTGCTTGGACGAATGTCGACCGGGCGGAGCAGGAGCCGGACGCGGCCTTTGCGGCCAACGCCCTAGGGCCGCTCACGCTGGCCGAGGGCTGCGCTGCCTGTGGCGCGGCTTTGGTCCACGTCAGCACCAACGAGGTCTTTGCCGGCGTTCCTGGCCGGGTCTACTATGAGTATGACCTGCCGCAGCCGGGCAGCGTCTATGCTCGCAGCAAGGCGGCAGGCGAGGCCGCGGCCGCGCGGGTGCTGAACCGGCTCTATATTGTGCGTGTGGCTTGGCTGTTTGGCCCGGGCGGCAATCATTTTGCGGCCAAGATGATCGCCGCCGCCGACCGGCACGGCGCGCTGCGCGTGGTGGCGGACGAGATCGGCAACCCCACCTATGCGCCCGATGTGGCGGCGGCGCTGGTCGCGCTGGTGCAGACGGGACGCTTTGGCATCTATCATTTGGTCAACGCGGGGCAGGCCAGCCGTTTTGAGCTGGCGCAGGCGGTGCTGGCCCTGTGTAGCCGGGCGCATGTGCCGCTGACGCCGATTCGCCTAGACGAGTGGCCGCGGCCCGCGCCGCCGCCGCCCCATGCGGTGCTGGCTAACCAGGCGGCAGCGCGGCTGGGGATTGTGCTGCGCCCGTGGCAAGCGGCGCTGCGCGAGTATATGCAGGTGGAGCAAGCGCGCTTTGCGCTGCCAGTTGTATCGGGGGCGGGGTAGAAAAATAAGGAAGAGGCAATGACAGACGACAAGCGGCAGCCGGCCCGCACAGGGCGCACACGCAGCAAGCAGGCGGCGGACAATGGGTCACAGGGCAGCGAGGAGAAGGCGATCCCTGCGGGCGCGGGCAAGCGCGGCCATGCCAACCCAATTGTGGCCGACGAAACCTATGGCGGGCTGCGTGAAGCCAACCGCGTGGTGATGCGCCACCAGATCGCGCTCAATCTGGACAGTTTTCGGGCCGCGCCGGCGGATTTTCAGCCGCGCCGCACCGCCAGTTTTGCGCCGTTGCGGGGCAGCAGCACGCCCTTCCTGTCGGTGATCGTGCCCAACTACAATGGACAGCGTTTTCTGCCTGTTTTGATGGCGGCGCTGGCGCGCCAGGAGTTTGGCGATTTTGAGATCGTCGTAGTGGACGACGCCAGCGGCGACGATTCGGTGGCGTGGCTGGAAGCGAACTATCCCACCGCACGCGTGATCGTCAACCGGCACAACCAGGGCTTTGTCGCCTGCTGCAACCTGGGGGCGGCGGCGGCGCGCGGGCGGGTGCTGGCCTTTTTGAACAACGACACCGAGCCTGAACCGGGGTGGACCCAGGCCCTGGCCTTGGCCGTCTGCAGCCATCCGGAAGCGGCGATCTTCGCCAGCAAATTGCTGCTCTTTGACCGCCGCGAGATCATCCATTCGGCGGGCGATGAACTGGGCGTAGACGGCGTGCCGCGCAACCGCGGGGTCTGGCAGCGCGACACGGGGCAGTATGACGGCGAGGCGCAGGTCTTTGGCGGCTGTGGCGGCGCGGTGGCCTATCGCCGCGATGTGTGGGAGACGTTGGGCGGCTTTGACGAAACATTTTGGATGTATCTGGAAGATGCGGACTTTGCGTTTCGCGCTCAACTATTGGGTTGGGAGGCGCGTTTTGTGCCGCAGGCGCGGGTCTATCACCATTTGAGCGCGACCGGTGGAGGGGCGCTCGCCAGCTATTATGTGGGGCGCAACACGATCTGGCTGATCGTCAAGAACATGCCGCGGCGTCTGTTGGTGCGCCATCTGCCGCAGATTGCGGGGCGTCAACTGCGTATCGCCTGGGATGCGCTGCGCCATTGGCGCGGGGAGGCGGCGCGCGCCCGGCTGCGTGGGCAGGTGGCGGGTCTGTTGGGGATGGGCACGGCCTTGGCGCAGCGCCGTGTGATCCAGCCGCGGCGCGTGCGCGATGACCGTCTGCTGGCGGCGTGCCTCAGCCGGTAGGCGGATCGCTCGGCGGGGCGAGCGGCGGCAGGAGGGACAGGAAGGGGAAGAAGCGGCGCAGGGATGGCTCAGGCATCATCAGACCGGCGTCCAAGCACTTCCCTGGCTGGGTGGTGGAGGTGACGACGATGCGTGCTTGATCGGCGGGGGGCGCTTCGAGCCGCGGGACGGTGGCGGTAAAGGTGACGGAAATGGTCGCGCCCGGCGCAACCGGGCCGATGGGCTGCGCCGGCAGATCGAACTGCCAGGTGGTCGGCTCGCCGGCGAGGGTGTAGCTGTCGGTGACGGGGGATTGGTTGGTGATGCTGATCGTGTAGGTCGCCGGTTGGCCTGGACGTGGGATGCTGGGCAGGCTGGTGAACTGAAGCGAGAACTGCGCGGCGTCGATGACCTCGACCAGCGCGGCGCTGGGGACCCCCCACTGGCCTGAGCGATCTTGGGCCTGGAGATAGAGCAGATGGCGGCCTGCGGACCAGCAGGCCGTTTCGATTTTCAGGCTGAGCACTTCTTGGGGTTGGTCGAAGCGGCCGTCGGCGGCGCGCATCGCCCACCCGTTTCTTGGCGCTTGCCTGGGGAAAAAATCGAGGCCGGCGCGTGCGGCTTGGATAGGCTGGGCGGGGTCGCTGCCGTAGACGCCGCCGTAGGAGCGTGTGTCGTCGGCCTGGGCGGTGACGGTGAGGGGAGCGCCGGCAGCCAGGGTGATGGTAGCCGGGGTGACGGCCACGATCTCCGGCCCGCCAGGGGACTGGTAGGGCGCTTGGGCCGCTTTGAAGGCATAGCGCAGCGCGGCGAGGGTGGCGCCGGCGAGACCCGCCTCGTAGGTTGCGCACGGTTCGAAGAACCAGTTGCCCATCTCGATCGTGTAACCGGGGATGCCGAGTTCGCCGTAGACCCAGTCTTCAATGCTGCCGTCGGTTTGATAAAAGCAGCCGGGCGCGCCGATCTGGCAGGCGTTATATCGGGTGTAGTAACCCAGTTTGCGGCCCAGGGTCTGGAGTGCGGCGGCGTTGGGCGCGGGCGAACTGGTCCACCCCCAGGGGTAGAGCACATATTCGCCATAGCTGTGGAGCGAAAGCAGGAGGCCCGCGGTTGTCTCGGTCGCGGCGGCATCCGGTTCGGGTGGCCGGGCGTCGGCAAAGAGAGCGCGCAGATAGGATTCCAGCGCCTGCGTTTCGGGTTCGGAGGCCGGCGCACGCCCGCGATAGGTCTGGTCGCAGACCTCGCCGCTGGAGCAGCCGAGACAGCTATTCCATTGGAAGCTGCTGTTGCGGTTGAGGTCCACGCCATCGAAATCGGGAGACCAGATGCACGCTGCATCGCTGCGGTTGGTGTTCTTGCGCCAGAGGATGCCTGCTTCGGCCCGTTTGCGCCCGTCGGGGTTGGCGATGGGCAGGAGGTGAAGCTCGCCGTAGTCCAGCAGCCAGGTGGCGTCAGCGTCCACGCCATAGCCCGCCAGCAGGGATTCGGCGAAGCGCAGCGCAGTTTCGGCGGTTGCCAGTTCGCGCGCGTGGATCGCGCCCATCAGGAAGAAGCGGAATTTGGGGCCGGGCCGGGCGCGGTTGGTCAGCACCAGCACGTCGAGGTCATAGCCAGCCGGCCCGCCCGGCGTCTGTTTTTCCCAGGAGACGCCGATTGTCTTGAGCTGGGCCAGTTGTGGATAGGTCGCGGCCAGCGCGGCGAGGGTGTCTGCGGTCTCCTCCACAGTGCGATAGCAGGCGAAACCGGGGATGCCGGCCGCGCCCTGCGCGGCCAGCGCCGGCCCAGGCAGGGGACCGGGCAGCGGGGCCGCTTCGAGGCGGTGGGTGGCTTGGAGGCGCTCGGCCTGTTCGGGCGTGAGCGGTGCGGTCAGATAGCCCTCGGCATGGTTGACCGCCCACACGTCGAGCGCGGCGGCCAACTGCTGCAGGCCGGCTGCGTTGGCGAAGTAGACGCGGTAGACGGCAGGCGGGTCTGCGCCGGCGTATGGGGCAGCGGCGCGGCTAGAGGCCGCCAGGCCGGCCAGCAGGAGCATCGCCAGACATGTGGCTAGGAGGGGAAAAATCCAGCGGCGAGATCGCATGGTCGGTTCCCGTTATTTGATAACCGGGCGGAGCTTGAGCGCAAGCTGGAGCGAGAAGCGCGCGTCAGGGTCGTCGAGGTCGAGCTGCGTGATCGTGGCGATGCGCTCCAGCCGGTAGGCGAGCGTGTTGCGATGGATGTGCAGCCG
>QEUY01000940.1 GCA_003577365.1 Chloroflexota bacterium
GCATCGGGCTGGGCCTGGATGAGGCCGGGCGGCCCAGCAACACCTCGGATCGTGCTCCCGTCGGGGCGCTATGCCGTTCCGGAACAGAGGCTCTGGAACAGCTCCTCATAGCGAAGCACAAGCTGGCGATAGTCGTACCGTGTTTCGACAGATTGCAGCCCGTTCTTTCCAAGACGCGCGCGCAGTTCATGATCCTGGAGCAGACGCAGAATGCCTTCCGCCAGCGCCTGACTGTCGCCGGATTCGACCAACCTTGCTATGGTTGGCTGGAAGGGCCGTCGATGCCGTTCTTCGGCAGCACCCAACACCTGGGCATGAGCGCCGCCGAGACGACGCTGATCCGCTTCCTGCGCAACCGTGGCTATCGCCCGGTGGACCCTGGCGGCATTTCAATGCGGCTGGACCCGTTGGGCGACCCGCCGCGCCCCGCCCCGCCCGATTGGGCGAGATATGGACTGCGGCTCCAGCCGTTCAGCCACCAAGCGCCTTTTGAGGGCCATGAACGGTGGGACCCCGGCGCCTATACGCATTGGACGGACGCCCCCGACCGGCCCTATGCCGGGTATGCGCTCACCGATGCGCACGGCCTGCTGCTGGGCCGGATCGCGTGGATCCCGATGCGCCGGGCAGGGTGGGCCGGGCTGGTCGACTACTGGCTGAACGGGGCGCAGCAGGGACGAGGGCTGGGGCGCTATCTGTTGGCACAGGCGCTCTATGACATGGCCCATGCCCCGGCCCCGCGCGGCGGCTATCGGGCGGTCGAGGTCCAGACCAACTATTTTGAGCACCCCAAGGCGCTGGCGCTGTATGAGCAGCAGGGCTTTGTCGTCGACGAGCTGTGGGTGAGCCTGGTCAAACGGTGACAAGTGCGCGGCGTGCAGCCCGGGCGGCTGCCCTAGACGGCCAGCGATGGCCCATCCGGAGGGAGAGATCATGACAGACGCAGAGACAATGTTCGCCGTACACCCGGAGCGCGCCACCGCGCCCAAGACAGAGATTCAGGCCATTGTCTATGGCTATCATGGCATGCCGCGCCATATCTTGGGGCCGCATGTGGTGACGGCCGACGACGGCGCGCAGGTGGTCATCCGCGCCTTTCGCCCGCTGGACGCGCGCGTCGACGTGCTCGACCTGGCGACCGGAGAGCGCACCCCCATGGTGCGCGTGCATGAACTGGGCTTCTTCGAGGCGCGCTTTCCGGGCCGCACGACGCCTTTCGCCTACCGGCTGGTGGTGGTCGACCCGGCAGGCCATGAATTTGAGTTGGAAGACCCCTACCGCTTCGGCCCGATGCTGACCGACTACGACCTCTTTCTGTTTGGCGAGGGCAACCTGATCTACAGCTATGAAAAGCTGGGCGCGCATTTTCGCGAGGTAGACGGGGTGCGCGGGGTCAACTTTGCCGTCTGGGCGCCCAATGCCGAACGCGTGGGCGTGGTCGGCCCCTTCAACGGCTGGGACACCCGCGCCCACCCCATGCAGCGCCACGAGCCGTCGGGCGTGTGGGAGTTGTTTATCCCCAACCTGCCGGAGGGTATGCACTATAAATATGCCGTGAAGTCGCGCTTCTTGGGCTATGAGATGAACAAGGCCGACCCCTACGGTTTCTATGCCGAGCTGCGCCCCAGCACCGATTCGCGCGTCTGGGACATCGGCAAATATGTCTGGCAGGACCAGGCGTGGCTCGACAACCGCGCCGCGCGCCAGGCGCTGGACCAGCCGATCAACATCTATGAAGTGCATCTGGGCAGTTGGCGGCGCGTGCCGGAGAACAACGGCTTTCTGAGCTATCGCGACCTGGCGCACCAGTTGGTGGAATATGTGCAGCAGATGGGCTATACGCATATCGA
>QEUY01000941.1 GCA_003577365.1 Chloroflexota bacterium
CTGGGCGCCATTGTGTTTGCCGATGCAGAGCGCTTGGGGCGCTTGGAGCAGATCGTCCACCCCGCGGTCTTTGCCCTCACCCGCCAGGAGGTCGACGCCAGCCCTTCGCCGGTGGTGGTGCTGGAGGCGGTCAAGCTCCTGGAAGCGGGCACGATGGTGTCGCTCTGCGATGAGGTCTGGGTTGTCACCGCCCAGCCCGAAGTCCAGCAGCAGCGGTTGATGGAAAAACGAGGCATGAGCGCGGCGCAGGCGCAGCAGCGCATGGGGATGCAGTCGCCGCAGGCCGCCAAGATCAACCAGGCCGACCGTGTGATCGACAACAGCGGCACGCTGGCGGAACTCTACGCCCAGTTGGACGAGGCGTGGGAGGCGCTCAAGCGCAGCTACCCGCGCCGCATGGCGCAACTGGCCGTCTAGCCGCGGCGGGTCACGGCTGTCGAGTAGAGACGCTTGGCAAAAGTGATTTGGAAAAAGAAACAGCAGCAGGAAACAGTGGCGGCAAATTGATGCAAACGATGAAACGGTTTTGGAACGAGCATCCGGTCTTGTCTAACTGGGCCATCTTGGCGATTGGGATGGTGATCATCCTCTATTTCAGCGCGCGCCATGTCGGCTTTTTGCCGGGGCAGTGGGCGGCGCTGATCGGGGCGACGGTGGTCTTGGCCGGGTTGTGCGCGTGGATTATCAGTTGGGAATAGAAACAGACGACCATGAGCAAGCGTGACTATTATGAAGTGCTGGGGGTAGATCGCAGCGCCGACAAGGATACGCTGAAGAAGGCCTTCCGCAAGCTTGCCCAACAGTATCACCCCGATGTCAACAAATCCCCCGAGGCTGAGGTCCGTTTTAAGGAGATCAACGAGGCCTATCAAGTCCTCAACGACGACCAGAAACGCGCCGCCTATGACCGCTTCGGCCATGAGGGGCTGCAAGGCGCGGGCTTTAACGACTTTAGCGGCGGCTTTGGCGACCTCAGCAGCATCTTTGAGGAACTCTTTGGCGGCTTTGGTGGGACGTCAACACGCAGCCGCCGCCAGCCGCGCAGCGGCGCAGACCTGCGCGCCGATATCCGTCTCACCTTTGAAGAGGCCGCCTTTGGCGTCGAACGGGAGCTGGACATTCCGCGCCTGGAGACGTGCGACCGCTGTAAGGGCAGCGGCGCCGAGCCGCCCACCGCGCCCGTCACTTGTTCGACCTGCAACGGCACAGGCGAGGTGCGCCGCCGCCAACAAAGCCCGCTCTTTGGCGCGGTCATCACGGCCACGCCCTGCCCCACCTGCAACGGCACGGGCGAGGTCATCCCCTCCCCCTGCACCAAGTGTAACGGGGCCAAGCGCGTGCGCGTGACGCGCAAGATCAGCGTCAAGATCCCTGCCGGGGTGGACGACGGCACGCGCATCCGGCTGGCGGGCGAAGGCGAGTCGGGGCAATTGGGTGGGCCGCCGGGCAATCTCTATGTGGTGGTCAGCGTGGAGCCGCACCCGATCTTTCAGCGCGACCAGTTTGATATTCATGTGGATATGCCCATCAACATTGCCCAGGCGGCGCTGGGCGCAACGCTGAAGGTGCCTACGCTGGAAGGCGACCAGCACGACCTGGAGATCCCTGCCGGGACGCAGACCGGGCGCACCTTCCGCCTGCGCGGGCTGGGCATCCCGCGGCTGCAGCGCACGGGCCGCGGCGACATGATCGTCAGCGTGCGCGTGGTGACGCCGACCAACCTGACCAACGAGCAGAAGAGCTTGCTGCGCGAACTGGCTAAGTCGCTGGGCGACCAAAACCTGGAGCCGCAAAAGGGCTTCTTTGACCGCATCTTTGGCACGGACTGATCTTTGGCACGGACTAGCCGCAAAAGGGCTTCTTTGACCGCATCTTTGGCACGGACTGATCTTTGGCACGGACTGATCTTTAGCACGGACTAGGTTGAGGATACGCTTGCGCGCCAGTTTGGAGCATCTCCGTGTGGCTTGCTCTATGCAGACAGGTTGAGATAGGTTGTCACGGAGATCGGGACCGCGTCCCGGTCTCTGTTTTTTGCCGGAAGCAGGGGCCGATGCAAGAACCCACCCAAGGACCTAGGCAAGAAGACGGGATTATCGAGATCGCGGTGGTGGTCGATTCGGAAGCTGCCGAGACGGTGAGCGGACTGTTCAACCGCTATAACGGCG
>QEUY01000942.1 GCA_003577365.1 Chloroflexota bacterium
CACCGGCCAGCCCGCACAGACCGACCTGCGCACGGCCACGGTGCTGGACCCATCCGCCGTGCGCGCCGAAGCCTGGGCCACAGCTGCGCTGGCGCTGGGCGCGGCCGCCGCTGAACAGGCTTGGCTCCGCAAGCGCATAGCCGGCGTGCTCGTCGACGACGCCGGTCTGCGCGTCACCCCGGCGCTGCAGCCGCTCATTGCTTGGCAAGCGCCGGAGACCCTCGCACAGCCGGCGCGCCTGTGACACTTTGCCTGAGATACTTCATGAGACACCCTGAAGGAGAAACCCGCATGGCGTACCACGACTCCCTGACCACTGCGCGGCTGCCGCGCCAATCCGAGCGCGCAGCGGTCGCGACGACAGTCGCTGCGGCTACACCTGCCCCACCCTTGGCGGGCGGGCCGGGCGCAGGCTTTTGGGCCGCGCTGGGGCTGGGGATCCCGCTGGCGCTGCTCGCAGGATGGTGGCTCGGCCACCTCGACCCGGCAGGGCTGGCGGCGCGGCTGATCCCCGCCACCGAACGAGGCGCTTGGTATCTCACCCGCGCCGCCGGCACCGTGGCCTATCTGCTCCTGACCGGCTCTACCATCTGGGGGCTAATCCTGAGCAGCCGCGTCGTGGCAGACCGCGTGCCCCCCCCGTTGGCGCTGGCCCTCCACAACAGCCTGGCCTGGCTTGCCATCGGCTTTGCGAGCTTCCACGCTCTGGTTCTCCTGGGCGATGGCTACTACACCTATCGACTCGCCGACATCCTCATCCCGTTTGTGGGGCCATACCGGCCCGGATGGGTGGGTCTGGGCACGCTCGGACTCTACGGCGCGATCATCATATCGGCCAGCTTTGGGCTGCGCCGCTGGATCGGCCAGCGCCACTGGCGGCGGCTGCACATGCTGACCTTTGCCGTCTATGCGCTCGTCACCCTGCACGGCTTCGCCGCCGGCACTGATACCGCCAACCCCGGCGCGCGCGCGATCTATCTCGCCGGCGCGCTGGCCGTGATCTTCCTGGTCAACTACCGGCTGCTGACCGCACGCCGCGACCGCAAACAGCGCGCGACCGCGGCGCGATAGAATACGGCGCAGCCCGTACACTCCAGAAGCGTACGGGCTGCGCCGCTCACGCCCGCTTTGACCTACGCGGGCAGATCGGGTGCGCGCTTTGCTGCAGCGCGGCTCGATTTAGCCCGTGGGGTCGCCGGGCAGGTCGGGCGTAAAGATATCGGGCCGCGGCTCGCCCGCCACCTCGATGACGCCCGACATCCCCTTGCTGACCACACGCGACAGGGCATGGTCGACCAGCTTGATCATACCGGGCACAGGGAACTCGATCTCGGCAATCAGGCAACTGCCCGGCGGCACGGCCACCGTCTGCACATATCGTTCAGGGGTGCTCAGGATCGCCCCTTCGCGCCAGACCTTTGTCCACACGCTGCCGACCGGGTGGAAGTTGCTGCTCAGGTTTGGCCCGCCGCAGACAAAGAAGATGCGCGCCGTCTCGCCTGTCTGCGCCTGCATAGCGCCGCGGCGTTCGGGGGTCAAGGCGTGTTTTTCGCCGTTGAGCAGCACATAGGTAGGCTGCTCGCGCTGCATAGCGGCGAAGTCGAAATTGTGATGGCCCGGCACGCCCGCCGCCTGATCGGTATAGAGTTCGTGCTGGCCCAGATAAAACTCCCGATTGACCGGCGGCAAGCCTTCGGGCGGCTCGACCACGATCATGCCAAACATGCCCGAACTGATGTGATGATCCAGTGTGGGCACGGCACAGTGGTACATAAAGGCGCCGGGGTAGAGCGCTGTAAAGCGCATGCCGTTGGGTTGGCCGGCCACGACAAATGTGGCCTC
>QEUY01000943.1 GCA_003577365.1 Chloroflexota bacterium
GAGCTGCCGGGCATTCCCAGTTGGGAAGTGTGCCGGCAAGTGCTGGGCAAGACGCGCGTCCCGATCGTCTTTCTTTCGACCTCACATCGCGAAGACGATGCGATCCGCGCTCTGCGGCTCGGCGCGGTGGATTATGTCACGACGACGACCGCGCCACAGATCCTGTTAGCGCGCACCCGGGCCGCGCTGCGGCGCAAAGAAGCGTTTCTGCCGGAGGCGATGCCCCAGGTCTATGATGACGGCTATCTGCAGATCAACCTTGCCGCGCAAGAGGTGTGCGTCGGCGGGGAAGTCGTCCCCCTCACCACCATCGAATATAACCTGCTGGTCTATCTGCTTAAGAAAGCAAACCAGGTTTGCTCCGCCGAACAGATCCTGAGCCAAATTTGGGGTGCAGGGTACGAGACCAGCCTGAACTACGTTCATCTCTATGTGGGCCGTCTGCGCCGCAAGCTCGAGCACGCGTCCAACCGGCCCAAGTATCTGGTCAACGTCTATGGAAAGGGCTACTACTTCAGGCTAGATTCTGCGCCGAGCATGTAAGGCCGGCGTCGACTTGTCCACGCCTAAATCGCAGCGCCTGATCCTCAATCCAGGGTCAGAGTTTTCGGACACCAGCCAGAGCGCAAATCTGCGCTTGCCCGCCGGGTCGCCCAAGCGCCCGGCGAGCCGGTGTTCTTGCCGGTCTAGACAGCAGCGCCCCCCTTCTCCCGGAGGCGTGCCGCGCCTCCGGGATTCTTGAATAGAACATGGCAAACTACATGACAGACATTCCTTTTCCAGCAACGGTTCTGCCTGCCAAGATCCCGTCTGCCGCGATCCCGCCTGCCACGATCTTGGTCGTCGAAGACGATCCGTTCTATCAGAAGCTGCTAAAGTTGATCTGCCAGAGCCATGGACACCGGGTGCTGATCGCAGCCAGCGCCGGCCAGGCCCTGGAGCATTTTGCACGCCACACTCCCGACCTGGTGCTCCTCGACATCATGCTGCCCGACTCGCCGGGCTGGCAGGTGTGTGACGACCTGCTCAGCAAGACCTTTTTGCCGATCATTTTTCTGTCCTCGCTCGGCGGCACAGAGAACATCGTGCGCGGGCTGGATGCCGGCGCGGTGGACTATGTCACCAAGCCGTTTTCACAAAACGAACTGATGGAGCGCGTCGAAGCCGCGCTGCGCTGGTATCGTCCCAGCCCCGAGGCGGCCAAGAAGACCTATTACGACGACGGCTATCTGACGATCGACCTCGAAGGCCAACAGGTCTGCGTGCGCGGCAAGCCGGTCAAGCTCTCGACCACCGAATATCAGTTGCTGGCGTATCTTTTTGAAAACGCGGGGCATGTCTGCACCCACCTGGGGTTGTTACGCGCAGTGTGGGGTGCAGCCTACCAAGAGCCGGTCCACTATATCCACAATTACATCCGCTATCTGCGCCAACGGATCGAACCGGACCCACAGCAGCCACAATACCTAGTGTCGGTGCGTGGGCGGGGCTACTCCTTTCGCAAGCGCGAGTAGCGCATCTGCGGGCAACCCATCCGGCAGCCAACCTGCCTTCCCCAAAACAAAAAAGCCTGTTGGCGATGGCTTGGCCAGGTCACCAACAGGCTTTTTCGATTCAAACACGGCGGCGCTGTGACCGCACCGCGCGCCTAGCCCCTGTGCGGCAGATCTGCATGCAGCCATGCAACCGGCTCGATCATGCCGGACGGCGGCGAGTCCGGCAGCACGGGCGTCTCCAGCGGCGCGGGCATCCCCGTGGGCGTGGCAGGCGGCGGCGCCGGCGTATCGGTCGGGACCGGGGTATTGGTCGGGACCGGCGTGTTCGTCGGCGGCACAGG
>QEUY01000944.1 GCA_003577365.1 Chloroflexota bacterium
GTGGGGCGGGTGGGTATCTTTTCGTTTAACGGCAACAAGATCATCACCACATCCGGCGGGGGGATGCTGGTTTCGGACGACGGCGCGCTGGTGGCGCAGGCGCGCAAGCTGGCAGCCCAGGCGCGCGAACTCGCGCCCCACTATGAGCATCATGAGATCGGCTACAATTACCGTATGAGCAATGTGCTGGCCGCGATTGGGCGTGGACAGTTGGCCGTGCTGGCCGAGCGCGTGGCGGCGCGGCGGCGCATCTTTGCCGAATATCAGGCGCGGCTGGGCGATCTGCCCGGCCTTGCCTGGATGCCCGAAGCGCCGTGGGGAACCCACAGCCGCTGGCTGACAACCTTGACGATTGACCCGGCGCAGTTTGGCGCGGAGGCCGGGACGGTGCGCTGCAGCCTGGAGGCGGAGAATATCGAGGCGCGGCCGGTCTGGAAGCCGATGCACCTGCAGCCGGTCTTTGCACCCTACGCGCGCATCGGCGGGCAGGTGGCAGAATCGTTGTTTGGCCGCGGGCTATGTCTGCCTTCCGGGTCGAATCTGAGCGACGCCGATCTGGCGCGGGTAGTGGCGGCGGTGCGCAGCGTCTATGTACAGACGCCGTTGGGAAGGACATAACATGCTGTCCAAGTGGCGTAACCGGCATTTCTTTGTCCTTGATCTGGCGCTGCTGCCGCTGTGCGTCTATGTAAGCTATGTGATCCGGCTGGATGCGCTGCCGGGCGCGCGCTGGTGGCCGGGGATGGGGCTGCTTGCCGTGGTGGTCATGGTGACCACGCCGCTGGTCTTTCGCCGCGCCGGTATCTATGCACGTTTCTGGCGCTACGCGTCGATCGACGAGCTGTTGCTGCTTGCGGGCGCGTGGAGCGTGACGGTGGTGGTGGCCGGGTTGGTGAGTTGGCTGACGCACCGGCTGTGGATGGACGAGTGGATCGTGCCGCGCTCGATCCCGCTGATCCTGTTCTTGGTAGGGCTGGTGGCGATCGCCGGGCCGCGGCTGGCGATGCGTGTGCTGGCGCGCCGCCAACCCCAACTGCCCGCAGGTCAGGTGATGAAGCCGGTAGTGATCATGGGCGCGGGCGACGCCGGCACGATGATCCTGCGCGAGCTCCAGCAAAATCCCCAACTGGGGCTGCGCGCCGTGGCCTTTCTGGACGACGACCCCCTCAAGCGCGGGATGGTGATCTACGGGCTGCGCGTGGAGGGAGGGCGCCGGCTGATCCCGCAGTTGGCGCAAGACGGCGTGAAACAGATCATCATTGCCATGCCCACGGCGGCAGGCAAACAGATCCGCGAGATCGTGACGCTGTGCAGGGAGGCGGGCGTTCAGGCGCGCATTGTGCCGGGGGTGTATGAGTTATTGGGCGGCAGGGTCACGGTCAACAAGCTGCGCGACGTAGAGATTGATGACCTGCTGCGCCGCGCGCCGGTGCAGACCGACATCGCCGCGGTGCGCGCGCTGCTGCGGGACAAGCGGGTATTGATCACCGGCGGCGGCGGCTCGATCGGCGCTGAGCTGGCGCGCCAGGTGGCGATGTGCAGCCCGCGCGAGATCGTGTTGTTGGGGCATGGCGAAAATTCGATCTTTGAAGTGGTGGAAGAACTGCGCAGCCGCCCGCAGATGCCGCCTGTGCGCGGCGTGATCGCCGATGTGCGTTTCCCTGCACGGATTCGCCGCGTCTTTGCGGATGACCAGCCGCAGATCGTCTTTCATGCCGCGGCCCACAAGCATGTCCCCCTGATGGAAGACCACCCCGGCGAAGCGATCCTCAACAATGTGCTTGGCACGCAGTCGGTATTGGATGCGGCGCAGGAAACCGGCGTGGAGCGGCTGGTG
>QEUY01000945.1 GCA_003577365.1 Chloroflexota bacterium
GGGATGCGCGTCGAGGTGGACGACTCGAACAACCGCATGGCGGCCAAGATCCGGCACCAGACGCAGATGCGCGTGCCGTGGCTGCTGGTGGTGGGCGACCGCGATATCGAAAAGAGCGCGGTCAGCGTGCGTCTGCGCAGCGGGGAAGACCTGGGCGCGATGGGTGTCAAGGAATTCATCCGCCACGCCACCCATCTGATCGAAATCAAGTCGTTGGAACTGGCCTGAGCCGCCGCCTGGCCGCGTGAGAGCGCGGCGGCAGGGCCGTGCTTGGACCGCTAACGTGCCCGGCGCGTTAGCGGTCCAGAACTTCGGCCTTTCGTGTCATCCGATCCCGCGAACGTGACCCGTCCTCTGAAGCGCGGTATGGCGAATCGCTTCTGGCCCTGGCCCACCGGTTGGCGGCGATGAGCGCCACACTCCAATAAGCGAGATAACCGATCACTTCAAGCAAGGAGGGTGCGTCGTTGTAACCGGCCAGCACCCGCAGCATGCTTCCGACAGTCGAGGTATCGCTCAGGATCGGCTTCAGGTTCCAGACTTCCTCGGCGATAGCCGGGAGCCAGCCTAATTCTTCAAATTCGTGCAGACTGTGGGCAAACAATCCGGCGGCAAAGATCAGCAGCAGCACGCTGGTCACGTCGAAGAAGCGCCGGATATTCAGTCGTGCCGCGCCGACGTAAATCCCCCAACCGATCAGGATGGCACCTGCAAGACCGATCACCCCGCCGATGATTGTCGCCAGCCCATCCCCGCCGGCGATATTGGCCGCGGTCAGGAATAGAGCGGTTTCCACGCCCTCGCGGAAAACTGCCAGGAATACAATGCTGAACAGTGCCCAGTGATGACCCTGCCGGATCGCACCACGCATCTCGGTTTCGAGCCTGCTCTCGATAAAGCGTGCCTGGCGGCGCATCCAAAAGATCATCCAGGTGAGAACGCCGACCGCCAGCAGCATGGTGGTCCCTTCAAACAGCATCTCGCCCCGGCCTTCAAACTCCGCCCCGGCCATGTGCAGCGCCCCCGCCAGCGCCAGACTCAGCCCGGATGCAGCTGCGATCGCCGTCCAAGCCACTCTGCGCAGGTCTTGTCGTTCCAACCGGCGCAAGATGCCAAATATGATCCCCACAATCAGAGCAGCTTCCAGGCCTTCACGCAGGGTGAGCAGCAAAGATGGCAACATGAGGGGTTCCTCCCCATACCCTAGCTATAATGAGGCGCTAATTGAGAACGATTCTCATAATTGAGTTGTATTGGACCATAAGCGAATGGGGTGAAACAAGGCCTCTGTGTTGAGTGGCGCTTGAAAATAGGGCGAAATGTGACTTTAAACGGTGGTAGAATTCTTCTCTCGCGCGGTGTTCATTGTAACGCGGCGAAAGCCCAATATACTGGCGCTTGAAACTGGGGATCAGCCAATGAAGCTAGGCCGGTGAGGAATGGTAAACACCGCTAACGTGCCTGGCGCGTTAGCGGTCTTGTTGATCGGGCCATGCAAACACAAGGACGGCATCTGTGGACTCCTACCTGGGCGAGCTGGCCGGGCTGGCAACTTCGGTCTGCTGGAGCTTCACCTCGGTCTTTTTCACGCTGTCGGGTCGGCAGGTTGGCTCGGCGGTGGTCAACCGCGTCCGCCTGCTGATGGCGGTCGTGATGGTCAGTCTGCTGCATTGGGCGATGGAAGGCAGCCTGCTGCCGGTCGATGCCGGGCTGGAACGCTGGGGCTGGATGGGGCTGTCGGGCCTGATCGGATTTGTGATCGGCGACGCGATGCTGTTCCAGGCGTTCGTGATGATCGGCCCGCGCCTGTCGATGCTGCTGATGGCGCTCGCGCCG
>QEUY01000946.1 GCA_003577365.1 Chloroflexota bacterium
CCCAACCCGCGCCTGTCCATTGTTCAGGCCGACATCACCACGCTGGCCGTCGACGCCATTGTCAACGCCGCCAACGAAACACTGCTGGGCGGCGGCGGTGTGGATGGCGCGATCCATCGCGCGGCCGGGCCGCAGCTCTTGGCGGAATGCCGCACGCTGGGTGGCTGCGCCACCGGCGATGCCAAGATCACAGCGGGCTATCGGCTGCCCGCGGCCCATGTGATCCACACGGTGGGGCCGGTCTGGCGCGGCGGCGGCCACGGCGAAGCCGAACTGCTGGCAAGCTGCTACCGGCGCAGCCTGGAGGTCGCCGTCGCCCACGGCTTACAGACCGTCGCTTTCCCTGCTATCAGCACCGGCGTCTATGGCTATCCCCTGGACGATGCGGCCCGCATCGCGCTGCGCACGATCCTCGACTTCCTGGCCCATGACAACACGCTGAGCGAAGTGATCTGCGTCTGCTACAGCCGCGGCGACTACGCCGTCTATCAGGCCGTGCGCGCCCGGCTCGACCCCTAAGGAGAGCGAACCCATGCCGAAACCAAAACCCAGCGCGGCGGACAGCGCCGGGCGGCGCACAGTCTATTCCACCGACCCCAAGCCGGAACCGGCAGAGGCTTCATCCGCGCTGCCCGCTAACCCAGCCGCGCCGTTGCGCACACGCCAGCAGAACATCCCCGTCTTGGTCACGCTGGAACGCAAGGGGCGCGGCGGCAAAAGCGTCTCGGTGATCAAACAGGTGATGAGTCCGCCGCAAGGCAAACAGGCGCTGCTCAAGCTGCTCAAGACCCGGCTGGGCACAGGCGGCACGCTCAAGGACGACGAGATCGAGATCCAAGGCGACCACCGCGACGCCATCGTGGCGGTGCTGAAGGAACTCGGGTATCAAGCAAAACGGGCCGGAGGGTGACCCCCGGCCCGTCTGTTTAGCGCATACTCTTGCCTACGTCTTGGCCGCTGGCGATCTTTTTGCGCTTGTACGCCTCTTCGCCGGTATGGGCGTGGATGACCACGTTGCGCCCGATCGTGATACCCTCCGGCACGACGCTGCGCTTGCCGATCAAGGTGATGCCGGTGTTGATCTGCTCCGGTTTGGCGATGTTGGGCGTATTGTCGTCGCCATCGCCCACGCGCGCCCCCGCGCCGATCTGCACAAACTTGTCGACAATGCAGCGGTCCACCACCGCGCCCGCCTCGATCACGGTGTCGCTCAAGACCACGCTGTCGCGCACCACCGCGCCTTCGGCCACGTAGACCCCCGGCGAAAGCACGCTGCGCTCCACGCTGCCGTCCACGCGGCAGCCGTTGGAGATCAGGTTGCCCGCGATCTGCGCCTTTGGCCCCAGCTTGGAAGGGGCGCGCTCCTCGCTGCGCGTGTGCACCACCCACTCGCGGTCATAGAGGTCGAGCGCCGGGCTTTCGGCCAAGAGGCTCATGTTGGCCTCCCAATAGGCCTGCACCGTGCCGACGTCGGCCCAATAGCCGGGGAAGGTATAGGCCATCACGCGGTGCGAATTTTCCAGCATGGCGGGCAGCACATCCTTGCCGAAATCCACATGGGCGCTGCGCTCCAGCACGTCGATCAGCACTTCCTTGCGAAAGATATAGATACCCATCGACGCCAGCGTTTCGCGCGCGCGCTTGGGCTTTTCGCGAAATTCGACAATACGCCCGTCGTTGCTCACCGAGACGATGCCAAAGCGGTGCGTCTCATAGGGGTTGACGCGGCGCACGGCCACCGTGAGGTCGGCGGTGCTCTGCACATGCTGATAGAGCATGGGCCGGTAATCCATCAGATAGATGTGGTCGCCGGCCAGGATCAGGACGTGCTCCTCCATAGGGGCCGCCGCGATAGGGCTGGAGCAGCCGCACCCCGCCGCTGGCGCGGTCGAGATCCCAAGGCTTGCCGATGCCGATATGGTCATTCAGGCTGCGCGGCTTATACTGCGTCAGCACGGCGACATTGTAGATATCGCTGTTGACGCAGTTGCTCAACGGGAAATCGATCAGGCGAAACTTGCCGCCAAAGGGGACCGACGGCTCCGAGCGCACCTCAGTCAGCACGCTCAAATCTTCGCTGGAACCACCGGCCATGATCATGGCAAACGCGCGTGTCATACGCTACCCCATATGCTCAACATAATGCTGCGAATATTTTCGATGTCGGACCAAGCTGCACCCTTGTGCCATGACAGCTCTCGTAGGTGCAGTTTTCGGTGCTACTGGTAGCGCGCACATCCTGGGCGATGTGCCTGTGCGCGCCACAAACGGCGCCGATATCGCCCCTACGCTTTCTTGTGTCTTTCGTCTTTGCGTACTTTGCACCCTCTGCGGTTCACTTGTGGGCAAGAGAGCAACATGC
>QEUY01000020.1 GCA_003577365.1 Chloroflexota bacterium
GCAACTGCGCCATAAACGCAGCGATGTCGCCGCTGCCGCGCATCAAGACAATATCCGCGCCCAGGGCGCGCACCAGGTCGGCGGGTTTGCCTTCGACGATCAGCCGGCCATGGTCGACAATGCCCACGCGGTCGGCCAGCGTTTCGGCCTCTTCCATATAGTGAGTGGTCAGCAAGAGGGTCAACCCCTCTTCGTCGCGCAGCCGCCGGATATAGCGCCAGATGCCGGCACGGTTCTGGGGGTCGAGGCCCTGAGTCGGTTCGTCGAGGAAGAGGACGGCGGGCCGGGTCATCAGCCCGCGCGCCAGTTCGAGCCGCCGTTTCATGCCGCCTGAATAGCTCGCTGCATGGCGGTCGAGCACGTCCGCCAGTTCGACAAGCGCAGCCAGCTCGGCGATACGCGCTTGGCGTTCGGCACGTGGCTGGCCGTAGAGTTTGCCGTGAAAGTCTAGGATTTGGCGTCCGGTCAACTCTTGGTCGAGGACGACCTCCTGAAAGGTGACGCCGATCTGGCGGCGCACTTCGGCGGGCTGCGCCGCCACGTCAAAGCCGGCGATGCTGGCGCGGCCGCGTGTGGGCAGCAGCAAGGTGGTGAGGATCGAAAGCAGGGTCGTCTTGCCTGCGCCGTTGGGGCCGAGGATGGCGTAGATCTCGCCGCGGCGCACGCTCAGGTCCACGCCGCGCAGGGCGTGGACGGTCTGCCCGCCAGCGGGATTGTATTCTTTTTCGAGGCCATGAACTTCGATGATGTTGGTTGGAGTCATGAATTTGAACTGTTTTGGTCCGTGAGGTCTAGTGGGCGGTGATAAGCGGTTGCAATCGCGCCCGATCAGCGGCGGTCGGGCGTAGCCTGATCAGCGCACGATGTGGTGGCCCGCTGCCTTCCTCTTCACTACAATAGACGCAGATTGGGCCATGTTACGCCAATCTAGGCGCGTCGCCAATTTACCTAGGCTCCAGCTAACAGCTTGTCGGGCGGAGGTATGGCGCGCCGCCGTGACGACGAAGAACATTGGTAAGACAACGAGGTAAACTATGAGATTCCGTACTGCTCCATACAGCGTCTCGGCGATCGTGATTGCCGCGCTGACCGTGCTGGGCACGCTGTGGGCGACGACGCCTGTCGCCTATGCTGAGGAGACCCAATGCACTGGGCCAATCGGGGCGCAGAGTTTGGACAATATTTTCGTGCCCGACGGCCAGAACTGTGTCCTGACCGGCACGCAGGCCCAGGGCACTGTCCAGGTGGGTACGGGCGCAAGCCTGCAGGCCAGCGGCGTGACCGTAAACGGCAATATCCAGGCCGAGGGCGCGCGGGGCGATCGCTGCCAGCGGCAACCAAGTGGGCGGCAACCTGCAGGCCTTCAAGAACAGCGGCGGGCTGGCGATCAACGACAACACGATTGACGGCAACCTGCAGTGCAAAGAGAACAATCCCGCGCCGGCGGGCAGCGGCAATCAAGCCGCCAGCCTGGAGGACCAATGCGCGGGTCTCGGCAGTGAGGACGGCGGTGGTGATGACGGCGGTGGTGATGACGGCGGTGGGGACGGCGATGATGTCAAACGCTATGGGCGCATCACCAGCTTCCCGCCGGCGCCGTACACCGGCGCTTGGGTGATCAACGGCGTCAGCTATACTGCCGACGGCAGCACGCAGTTTGAGCAGGCCTATGGCGCATTTGCCGAAGGCATCTGCGTCGAGGTGGAGTTCGCAGCGGCGACGCCCACGCTGGCCAAGAAGATCGAGACCGAGGAAGACTATAAATGCAGCGGGCGCACCGGCGATGACGACGACGATGCCGAAGGGGAGTTGTACGGCGTCGTGACCGAGTTCCCTGTGGGGCTGGTGGGAACCTGGGTGGTCGGCGGCAAGAGCTTTGAGGCGACCGCGCAGACCGAGTTTGACGACAAAGGCGGTACATTTGCCAAGGGCGTCACCGTCAAGGTGGAGTTTACGACCGACAGCGCCGGTGTGAACCGCGCCAAGGAGATCGAGCTCAAGTATGGCGACGATGGCGACGACGATGACGACGACGATGAGTATGGCGATGCGCCCGGCGCAGAGGGCCAGGCCTATGGGCTGCTGGAGAGCCGCCCCGCCGAACGCAACGGCGAGTGGGTGATCGGCGGCATTGCCTATCTGGTGGACGACGGCACCGAGTTGGACGACGCCGCCGAACTGGTGGTGGGCGCGCGGGTGAAGGTGGAGTATACCGTGCGCAGCGACGGGACGCGCCGCGCGCATGAGATTGAGGCAACAGACGACGACGGCGAGGTGGACGACGACGCCAACTCGAAACTGGTCGGATTTGTGCAGCAGATGCCGGCTGCGGGCTTTATGGGCATTTGGAAAATTGCCGGGCTGGAATTTGAGGCAGGCCCGGGCACGAAGTTTGAGCAGGAATATGGCGCATTCGCCGTAGGCTCCTATGTCGAGGTTGAATATCGCATGGAGGGCGGCACGCGCCGCATCTACAAGATCGAGACGCATGTTCCCCCCGGTGCAGGCACTGACGACGATTTGGGCAAGATCGAATCGATCGGCGGGCAGGCCGCGGCTGCCGCGCCCAACGCCACTGTTTGGCAGATTGGCGGGACTGCCTACAGCGTGACCCCGGCGACGCAGTTGCTCGACCGCGGCGGCCCGTTGGCTGTCGGCGCCCAGGTGATGGTCAACAGCTTCACGGCCAGCGACAGCAGCCGGGTGGCGACGCGTATCCAAGCCTATCTGGAAGTGGGCCGCGTCTATCTGCCGATGCTGCAAGAATAGCGGCCTGTGTCCCGTCCACGGTCGTGGACGGGACAAGTTGGGAGCTACTGAACGGGGCCGGAGCAGACATGCTCCGGCCCTTGCGCGTCGCGGGAAAATGGGCTGCGCGCTTACACTCCGACTATCGGCAGATCGAAGCGGAGATGCTCACCTGGGCCGAGGGGCAGCTTGGTGCGCCCACGCCCAACGGCGCGGCGCGCGAGGTGGCGCTGGCCGTGTTCGACTGTGACAGCCCGCGGCGGCGGCGCATGCCTTCTATGAAGCGGTGAGTTCAGCGAAGCCTATTGGGGGTGCATCTGGCGCAAACGCCTGTGATCGCGGTCTGCGGGGCCGGCTGGTATTTTGACCACCAGCCAGACTGCAAATAGACCTTTCAGTTGCGTTTTGGTACACTGGCGGCATGGCGCGCAAAAAGCTTCAAGGACAAGTAGCGATTATCACCGGCGGCAGCCGTGGCATTGGCGCGGCTGCCGCCGCCCTGTTGGCAGAGGCGGGCGCGGCGCTGGTGTTGACGGCGCGCAACGCTGAGCAGGTGGAGGCCGCAGCAGCCCGGCTGCGCGGCCAGGGCGCACGCGCCATCGGCGTGGCGGCGGATGTGGCCGACCCCGAACAGGTGGAAGAGGTGGTCGAGTCGGCGCTCGACCAGTTCAACCGCGTCGACATCCTGGTCAACAACGCCGGCGTGATCTGGCCGCTGGAAGAGGTGGCGGAAACCGACGCCGACGAGTGGGCCTATACGATCCAGGTCAATTTGCTGGGACCGTTTTTTATGGCGCGCAATGTGCTGCCGCTGATGCTGGACCAGAAGTATGGGCGCATTCTCAACATCAGCAGCGGCCTGGCGGTCAATCCGATGGTCGGCAGCAGCGCCTATTGCACGTCCAAGGCCGGGCTGGACATGTTTACACGCGTGCTGGCGCTGGAGATTGAAGGGAGCGGCGTGACGGCCAATGCTTTCTACCCCGGCATGGTCGACACGGACATGCAGGTCGATATCCGCAGCGTCGACACCAGCGAGAGCAAGCTGGACCTGAGCCGTTTTCATGAACGCTATGAGCAGGGCGCGCTGATCTCGCCGGCGGACACGGCCCGGCAAATCTATTGGCTGGTGGGGCCATGGAGTCGCAGCCAGAACGGCGTCATCTTCCGCAGCAATGACCCTGCTTGGCTCCAGCAGGTGGACGCCGATCTGCGCGCATAAAAGCAAAACTCGTAGGGACAAATCGAGGAGGACCCAAACGCTATGGCCTACGCAAAGACTTTTGAGAAAATTGTTGTGCCCAACCAGGGCGAAAAGATCACGCTGCAGGACGGCAAGCTGCACGTCCCCGATCACCCGATCATCGCCTATATTGAGGGTGACGGCACGGGGGTGGATATTTGGGCAGCCAGCCAGCCGGTGTTGGACGCTGCTGTCGAGAAGGCCTATGGCGGCCAGCGGCGCATCGCTTGGATGGAGGTCTTTGCCGGCGAGAAGGCCAACGCGGTCTATGGTGAGGTTGTGTGGCTGCCGCAAGAGACGCTGGACGCCATCGACGAGTATATTGTCGCCATCAAAGGGCCGTTGACGACGCCGGTCGGCGGCGGCATCCGCAGCATCAACGTGGCGCTGCGCCAGCGGCTGGACCTATATGCCTGTGTGCGCCCGGTGCAGTATTTTGACGGCGTGCCCAGCCCGGTTAAACATCCCGAACTGGTGAACATGGTGATCTTCCGCGAGAACACCGAAGACATCTATGCGGGCATTGAGTGGGAGGCCTACAGCGACGGCGCCAAGAAGGTGATCGACTTCCTGCAAAACGAGATGGGCGTCAACAAGATCCGTTTTCCCGGCAGCAGCGCCATCGGCATCAAGCCGGTCAGCGAAGAGGGGACCCGCCGCCTGGTGCGCGCCGCCATCCAGTATGCGCTCGACAACAACCGCAAGAGCGTGACGCTGGTGCATAAGGGCAACATCATGAAGTTCACCGAGGGCGCGTTTATGCAGTGGGGCTATCAGGTGGCTGCCGAGGAGTTTGGCGCGCAGCCGCTGGACGGCGGCCCGTGGCATAAGCTGCCCAACGGTCTCATCGTCAAGGATGTGATCGCCGATGCCTTCTTGCAGCAGATCCTGACGCGGCCTGCGGAGTACGATGTGATCGCCACGTTGAACCTCAACGGCGACTATATCAGCGATGCACTGGCCGCGCAGGTGGGCGGCATCGGCATTGCGCCGGGCGCCAATATCAACTATCAGACCGGTCGCGCCGTCTTTGAGGCCACGCACGGCACCGCGCCCAAATATGCGGGCCAGGATAAGGTCAACCCCTCGTCGGTGATCCTCAGCGGCGAGATGATGCTGCGCCACCTGGGCTGGCATGAGGCCGCCGATCTGATCGTCAACAGCATGGAAGCGACCATCGGCCAGAAGATCGTGACCTATGACTTCGCCCGTCTGATGCAGGGCGCGCACGAAGTCAAGTGTAGCGAGTTCGGCCAGGCGCTCATTCGCAATATGTAAGACGTTGGGAGGGGTGATGGGCAGGCCCACGTGACCTGTCTGCCCATCACCTATCTGCATTGACTGTGGTTCAGACGCCGCTGCCTTTTCCACCATCCGAATCGGCGAACCGCGTGACATCTCGATTGGAAGCCGCCCCTGCGCTGCCGAGCCTGCGCTCCCCTACGATGCTGCCGGCAGATCTGCGCGGCGGTGTCCATCACCAGCTGATGGGTGAGGGCACCGTCACGTTTGTGCTGCATGCGCCCTACAAACCCTATGTGAGTTTAGTCGGCGACTTCAACGGCTGGGACGCGCGCCGCCACCGCATGGTGACCAATGGCTCCGGGACCTGGTGGATCACGCTGCCCCATCCGGGTTCGACGCGCTACGGCTTTTATGTGGCAATTGACGATCAATCCCATGCCTGGGTGGGCGATCCGTATGCCACGCATTTGCGCTGGGACAAGGACGGCCCATGGGCCTATCTGCCGGAGCAGGAAGAGCCGTTTGTCTGGAGTGACCAGGGATGGCAGACGCCGCCGCTGCGCGAGCTGGTGATCTATGAACTGTGCGTGCGCGATTTTGCGGGAGGGTGGCGGCAAGACCGGCATGAGTACGGCGACTTCCGCAGCATGCTCAACTATGTGGATTATCTGGCCGATACCGGCGTCAACGCCGTCGAGCTGATGCCGATCCAGGCCTTCCCCGGCGATTCGAGTTGGGGCTATAACCCGGTCTTCTATTTTGCCGTCGCCGGGGCCTATGGTACGCCGCGCGAGTTCAAGGCCTTTGTCAACGCCTGCCACCGGCGGCGCATCGCCGTCATCCTCGACGTAGCCTTTAACCATGCCTGGGGTGAACATCCCTACTATCGCTTCTATCCTGAGATGTTTGGCCCGCAGGGCGAGTGGTTGGCGGATTGGAACCCGTTTTTCCACCATACGCCGCGGGCGATCAACATGTGGGGTGGGGTCGATTGGGACCATTTTGCGCCGGTGACCACGCGCTATTTTCAAGATGTGGTGCGCTATTGGCTGGAGGAGTGCCACGTCGACGGGTTCCGCTTCGACTGGGTGTGTGGCGTCGATTACAACAGCAGCGACCCCATGCAGCCGGGCTTCAACCCATACAATGGTATCAGCGCCATCACTTGGGCGGCGCGCCAGGCCAAGCCCGACTGTATTTTGATCGGCGAGTATTGGCCGCTGCCGGGCACTCATCCGGACAAGACCGCGGTCAAGATGGTGGCGGAGACGGAGATGGACGCGGCGTGGAACGGCACGTTTCACCATACGGTGGACCAGGCGCTGAACCAGCGTTGGGGCTGGGAAAAGCAGGACATCTTTCGCGCCCTGGGCGGATTTCACGATGAGGGGTATCCGTCGGCCACGGCGGTGGTCAACTATACGTGCAGCCATGACGAGGTGCGGCCCGAACATGAGATCAAGTACTACTCGTTCGGCCATATCCAGCGGCCCAAGGGGATGAATCTGCAGGAGTTGGCGCTGGCCAAGGCGCGTTTGGGGCTGGCTGCGCTCTTCGGCGTGCCGGGCGTGCCGATGATCTATGCCGGGCAGGAGTATGGCGAAGATGCGCCGCGCACGATCGATTTTTGCCCGCTCAACTGGGACCGGCTCAAGCGTTCGATCCACCGCAGCCACTATGACCTGGTCTGCCGGTTGATCTGGGCGCGGCGCACGCTGCCCGCGCTGCGCAGCGACCATATCCTCTTTGAAAAAGACGACTTTGCGCGCGACAAGGTGGTGCGCTTCCGGCGCTGGGATGACAACGGCGCGGCGGTGACCGTGGCGCTGAACTGGGATGAGGTCCGCAAGCGGGTCCAGGTTCCTGTGGCCTACACGGGGCGCTGGCGCGATCTGATCGCCGACCGCACCTATGACCTGGAAGCGGGCTATGCGCCGTTTGACCTGGAGCCGTGGCAGCCGGTGTTTCTGGCGCCGGTGACCGGGCCGCTGTCGCGACAGGAATAGGCTGGTTTAGTTGAACTCAATTGGACGGTCGCCGGGGAGTGTATTAGAATACGGCCAGGTCTTCTGTCGATCCAGTGATTCATACTTCCTCGTCAGATCCCATCGATCTCGCTACGGCAGCTGTGTAGCGGGGTGATAGCGTGTTTGATCCAACTGATTGCACCGCACGAAGGAGGTTCAGGGTATGCAAGCAGCGGCACTTTACCGGTCATCCATCGGCAAAAAGGCGGTGATGGCCGTGACTGGGCTGATCTGGATCGGCTATGTCGTGCTCCACATGTACGGTAATTTAAAGGCATTTCAGGGAGCAGAGTATTTTAACCACTATGCAGAAGGTCTGCGCGATATCGGCGCGCCGATCTTTGGCCATTTGCATCTGCTGACGATCGCGCGGCTAGTTCTCATCCCGGCCCTGCTGCTCCATGTCTGGTCTGCCTATTCGCTTTATCTGGCGGCGCGCACGGCGCGGCCCATGCGCTATGACAAATGGCGCGCGGTGCAGGCCAACTATGCGGCGCTCTCGATGCGCTGGGGCGGTGTGGCGCTGTTGATCTTTATCCTGTTCCACCTGGCGCAGTTGACTTGGGGGGTGCGCGGTTTCCACAGCGATTTTGTGCGCGGCGATGCCTATCATAATTTGATCGGCGCATTCCAGTTCTGGCCGGTCACACTGCTCTATTTGGTTGGGGTGGTGGCGCTCGGTCTGCATCTCTATCATGGAACCTGGAGCATGTTCCGCACCCTGGGCGGCGGCACGGGGCAGTGGGATAGTGTGACCCGCGCCTTGGCCTGGCTGCTGGCGATTGTCGTGCCGGTTGGGTTTGCCGCTGTGCCGCTGGCGGTTCAGTTTGGTTTTCTATCCTAGCTGCGGAGGAAATGGTTTCGATGGCGACTACGGCGATTCCTGCGGTCAAGACCATCCCGGCGTTCTCCGAGGCCACCTTGGACCCCCGGGTGCCGCCCGGCCCGATTGAGGAGAAGTGGGACAAGGCGCGCTTTGAGATGAAGCTGGTGAACCCTGCCAACCGCCGCCGCCACCACATCATCGTGGTGGGGTCGGGGCTGGCGGGCGCATCGGCGGCGGCCTCGCTGGGCGAGATGGGCTATAAGGTCTCCTGTTTCTGTTATCAAGACAGCCCGCGCCGCGCCCACAGCGTGGCCGCGCAGGGTGGGATCAACGCGGCCAAGAACTATCGTAACGACGGCGACAGCATTTTCCGGCTCTTCTATGACACGGTGAAGGGCGGCGACTATCGCTCACGCGAGGCGAATGTCTACCGGCTGGCCCAGGTGAGCAACAACATCATCGACCAGTGCGTGGCGCAGGGCGTGCCCTTTGCGCGTGAGTATGGCGGGATGTTGGACAACCGCTCGTTTGGCGGCGCACAGGTGTCGCGCACCTTTTATGCGCGCGGCCAGACAGGCCAGCAGCTTCTGCTCGGCGCGTATCAGGCATTGGAACGGCAGGTCCACGCCGGCCAGGTGGCGATGCACACGCGCGACGAGATGCTCGACCTGGTGGTGGTCGATGGCCGGGCGCGCGGCATCATCACACGCAACATGCGCACGGGCGCAATCGAGACGCATGTGGCCGATGCCGTTGTGCTCTGCACCGGCGGCTACAGCAACGTCTACTATCTCTCGACCAACGCCAAGGGCTGCAACGCCACGGCGATCTGGCGAGCGTATAAGCGCGGGGCTTTCTTTGCCAACCCCTGCTTCACGCAGATTCACCCCACCTGTATTCCCCAGTCGGGCGAATATCAGTCGAAGCTGACGCTGATGAGTGAATCGCTGCGTAACGACGGGCGCATCTGGGTGCCACGCAAGGCGGGCGATATGCGCCCACCCAACGACATCCCCAAAGAGGAACGTTGGTATTATCTGGAGGAACGCTATCCGAGCTTTGGCAACTTGGTGCCGCGCGACATTGCGTCGCGCGCGGCCAAGAATGTGGTGGATGCGGGCCATGGGGTGGGCGAGCGGCGCAACGGCGTCTATCTGGATTTTGCCGACGCCATCAGCCGGCTGGGCGAGAAGGTGATCCGTGACCGCTATGGCAACCTGTTTGATATGTACGAAAATATCACAGGGGAGAACCCGTATAAGGTGCCGATGCGCATCTACCCCGCGCTGCACTACACCATGGGCGGGCTGTGGGTCGACTATCATCTGATGAGTACGATCCCAGGGCTATTTGTGCTGGGCGAGGCCAATTTCTCGGACCACGGGGCGAACCGGCTGGGCGCCAGCGCGCTGATGCAGGGGTTGGCGGACGGTTACTTTATCATTCCCTACACGCTGGGCGACTACCTGGCGACCACCAAACTGAACCCGGTGGACGAAACCAACGCGGCCTTCCGCAGTGTCGGGAACGACGTGCAGCAGCGTGTGAAGCGGCTGATGAGCGTCAACGGCGAGCGCTCGCCCGATTCATTCCATCGCGAACTGGGCCACATCATGTGGAATTACTGTGGCATGGAGCGCACGGCCGAAGGGCTGAAGACGGCGCTGGAGAAGATCCCGGCGCTGCGTGCCGAGTTCTGGGAGAATCTGCGGATTCTGGGCAGCGACCAGGAACTAAACCAGACCCTAGAGCTGGCGGGCCGGGTGGCCGACTTCCTGGAGCTGGCCGAGTTGATCGTCATCGACGCCCTCCATCGCGAGGAGTCGTGCGGAGGGCACTTCCGGGCCGAGCATCAGACGCCCGACGGAGAGGCGCAGCGCGACGACGAGCACTTCGCCTATGTGGCCGCTTGGCAGTACACCGGCAGCGAGAGCGCACCCATCCTGAACAAGGAGCCGTTGACTTTCGAGTATGTCCCGCTGTCGCAACGCAGCTATAAATAACGACGATTCGGGAGAGCGAATTCGACTATGAAATTCAAGCTACGCGTGTGGCGACAACCGAACGCCGATGCCGCAGGCCGGTTTGTGGAATATGAGCTTGACGGCGTCAGTGCGGACGAGTCCTTCTTGGAGATGCTTGACTTGCTCAATGAGCGACTGCTTCAGCGCGGCGAGGAGCCGGTCGCCTTCGACCACGACTGTCGCGAAGGGATTTGCGGCATGTGCGGTATGATGATCAACGGGATCGCGCATGGGCCAAAGGCGGCGATCACGACCTGCCAACTGCACATGCGTACCTTTAAGGATGGCGAGACGCTGGAGATCGAACCCTGGCGCGCCGCCGCCTTCCCGGTGGTGAAAGACCTGATCGTCGACCGCAGCGCACTCGACCGCATCATCCAAGCAGGGGGCTATATTTCGGTCTCGACGGGCAGCGCGCCGGATGCCAACGCCATCCCTGTGCCCAAAAAGGTGGCGGACACGGCGATGGACGCGGCGGCATGCATTGGCTGTGGGGCGTGTGTGGCTGCCTGCCCCAATTCGTCGGCCATGCTCTTTACGGCGGCGAAGGCGTCGCATCTCAATTCGCTGCCTCAAGGCCAGGCCGAACGCTATGACCGGGCTGTGTTGATGATCCAGGCGCAGGATGCGGAAGGGTTTGGCGGCTGCACCAACATCGGCGAATGTGAGGCCGTCTGCCCCAAGAGCATTTCGATTGAATTCATCGCTCAATTGAACCGCGACGTATTGAAGGGCAGTTTGATTGGGGCCGGACAACGCTGACGAGCACCGGTCAGGCCCAACTGCCTGACCGGGTTTGGGCCATCGGGAGTTCCTGCCTTTGGGCGGGGGCTCCCCTTTTTTTACCCGGTCGATCGGGCCATTCCTGACACGAACACGGTTTTGCTATGGCTGTTCCTACCTCGTCTGTCTCGCCTGTAGATGCGCCGGCTTCGTCAGCCCAAAGCGCGGCGACCGCTATCCCCGCGCCGCCGGCACAGGGCGAGTCGCCGCTCCCAGCCGCGCCGGTGCAGCGTCACGCGCCCTCTTGGTTCTATACCTTTCTGCCCAACCGGATCGGCGCAGGGGCGACGATCAGCCTGGCGGCCATCTATTTGACCGAGGTCCTGGAGGGCACGCTCGCCCAGGTAGGGGTGGTGACATCGTTGACCAGCGCCGCTACGGTGCCGGCGGCGGCCTTTTGGGGCTGGCTGAGCGACCGCGTGGGGACGCGCAAGCTCTATTTGATCTTAGGGTTTATCGGCTTTGGGCTGCCCACGCTCCTGATGGGGCTGAGCCAATCGGTGCTCCAGTTTTTGTTGCTGTCGGTGCTGGTCGGGGCGCTCAGCGTGGCGGGGACGCCGGTGAGCAGCACGCTGATCATGGATACCACGCCCAAGGAGGAGTGGGATGAGGCGTTTGGGCGCTTCAACCAGATCAGCGGGTGGGGGATGGTGGCGGGGCGTCTGGTCGGGCTGGCCTGTATCGTCTATGGCACGGCGGCTTTGGGCAATGAGCCTGCCCAGCGCGCCGTCTGGGTCTTGGGCGGCGTGCTGAGCATGCTCAGCGTGGGCTGGGCCTGGTGGAAAGTGCCGGCGCTGCGGCTGCCGAAGCCGCGTCCGCCGCGTCTGCCGGTGGCAGAAGCCGGGCGTCACACTGGCTTTTCGATCGTTGAACGGGTGCGTTTTCTGCCCCAATCGCTCTATTACCTGCCGCGCTGGAACCCGATTGCGAGCTTGTGCGCCCTGTCGCAGCGGTTACGCCGCGCCCCTCGGCGCGGCTGGGCGCTGGTGCGCGAGCCGCTGGTGGCCTATCTGTGGGCCACCTTCTTCCAGTTTTCGATGTCCACGATGGCCTATACGCCGTTTGCCGTGTGGCAGCGCCAGGAACTGGGCAACTCCACCGGCGATGTCTTTTTGGTGGGGCTGATGAACAGCGTGGCGGCGGCGCTGCTCTATCGGGCCATGGGCGGCTGGACGCGCAAGCATGGCAGTCTGCGCGTGCAGATGGTCACCGTGGCGCTGCGGGTTGGGGTCTTTGGCGGGTTTGCCCTCATGTCGTGGCTGGGGATGCAGGGGTTGGTGACGCTGGCGCTGCTGATGCTGCTCCAGGTTGTGAGCGGGCTGAGTTGGGCGGGGATTGCGGTGGCAGGCAACTCGACGGTGGCGCACCTGGCGCCGTCGGGCAACGAGGGCGCGGCCATGGGCGCATACACGTCCACGTCGAGCATCGGCGCGATCGCGGGCGCGTTCATCAGCGGCTATATGGTGGAATGGCTGGGCTATGGCGTGGTCTTTGGGCTGGGCGCAGCCGGGACCGGGCTGGCCGTGCTGGTGTTGTGGATGGTGCGGCGCAACGTGGCCGACCCGGAAGCGCACCACCTGTAGGGCGAGCAGATCGGCGGAAGGGGGGTGGCGCACGGCAGGTAGCGGCACAGTGTTCTGCATCGCTATTTCTCTCTAGTCAGGTGTTGTATAATAGTGCAAACCTTCCGGTAGGGCTACTCAAGGGTGTACGATTCGCCGAAGCGCAATGGCCGGTATCTATTTGGGCACATCCTCCTGGTCGTTTGACGCCTGGCGCGGGGTCTTTTACCCGGAGGGCTTGGCAAAGGACGACTATCTTGCCAGCTATGCACGGCGCTTTCGCTCAGTGGAGGTCAACACCAGCTTCTACGGTTTGCCTACGCCGAGCACGCTGCTGCGCTGGGTCGAGGCCGTGCCGTTGGGGTTTACCTTTGCGCTCAAGTTTCCGCGCCAGATCAGCCACGAAAAGCGGCTGGCGCAGAGTGACGCCGAGACGCTGGCCTTTTTGGATGTGCTGGCCGCGCTCGGCCCGGCGGCAGGCCCGGCGCTGCTCCAACTGCCTCCGGATTTTACGCGGCGGCGCTATGGCCGGGTGCTGGCAAGCTATCTGGATTGGCTGGCCCCCCTGGCAGCGCGGTTTCGTGTGGCGGTGGAGGTGCGCGCCGCCGACCTGATGAGCGCAAGCTTTGCGGCCTTTCTGGCCGAACGCGGCTTTGCCCTGGCCTTGGTCGACCGGGCGGGCACGCCTGACTTGTATGAGATGTGGGACGCGGCGCGCGGCGCGGTCGACTTTGCCTTTGTCCGCTGGATCGGGGATGACCGCAACGGCCCGAAGGGCGACCGCGAGATCACGGCCGCGCGCGACGCGGATTTGGATCGCTGGGCCACGCGGTTGCGTGCGCTGCAGGCGCAGGATTGTGATGTGTTTGGCTATATGCACAACCCGTATGAGGGCCATGCCCCGGCCAGCGTGGCGCGGCTGGAAGCTCGGCTGGCCGCACAGGGGGTAGAGCTGCCTGCCTGGCCGCCCAGTCCGGCGGAGGGGCAGGAGGGCGCAGACGCACAACTGCGACTGTTGTAGACCGGCGGGTGAGGCTGAGAGCGGAGAAGCGAGCGATGGATCGTACAACACCGGTTGCCCACAGCGAAGAGATTGAACTCTATATTCGCACCTACTATTCGCTGCTGCGCAGCAGCGGGCCGGTGCGCGTGCGCAGCCTGGAGGAAACCCACGCCGCCATGAAGTCCAGCTTGCATCAGCAAGCGGAAAGCCCGGAGATCGACGTCTCGGCGCTGGTCTACTGCGCGCTGCGGCTGCCGGAGTGTATCGCCGAGACCAAGTTGATGGTCATGGGGCAGATGGAAGCTGTCTTCCAGCGCAGCGGCTATGACGTGGAACAATGGCAGACGGTGCGTGCCAAGGCGCGGCGGCGTAAATTCTATTTTGACCCCGGCCAGGGTATCTTGGCGGCGTTTATCGCCAGCGTCAGCGATATCGACGACCTGATCCCCTGTGTCACCACGCTTCAGATCGAATGGAATAAGATCCATCAGAAGCTGGGCGCAAACGAACTGGGGCGGCGGCTGCAGACTGCGGCCAACGATGACGGCTACTTGTCGATGGATGTGCTGGAGGAAGTGCGCGATGCGCTGGGGTTGAGTTCGGCGGACTTTGCCCGCCTGGGCCAGATTTGGCCGGGGAGTCTGCTGAGCCGCAATCTGCAGCGCGCAGCGCGTTCTGGGCTGGACCTGCGTATCCTGGTCTTGGGCAGCGGTTTGAGCGATTATCGGCGCAGTGTGCAACTGTGGTGGCGGCAGATCGAGGAGGAGGCTGCCGCGCTGCGTCTGGATGAGCGCCCCATCTATTTTATCAGCAGCAACGTACACAGCCTGATCAACTTGGTGTCGGGCCATGCCTGGGAGCTTCAGGAAGACCTGCTGGAGTTTGTGCGGCGCGAGAACCCGGAGAATCTGCTGGCCGAGTATGAAAAGCTGGCCGAGGATGATATTGGCAGCCTGGCCAATTTCCTCTACTATGTGGCGCGCATCTATAGCGGCAATGCCAACCGGATCGAGCAGCGCGCCGAGCGCATTGCCGAGCGCGAGAAACGGGTGGGGCTGGTGCGCGTGAGCGACCCGCGCTATCTGGATGTCGAGGCGCAGTTGATCGAGATCAATTCACTGCAGCGCCAATGGCTAGATCCGCGGCTGCGTATCTTTGACGACGAGGAATGGGGGCTGCTCCAGCAGAGCGATGCGCTGCTCTTGAACATCGACTATCCGTTGGGGATGGCGGCCTACCACATTTTCAGCCAGGTCTCGACGGCGATAGACCGCATCTTGGGGGTCTATATTTTGGGCAAGGCCGCCACGCTCAACGGCCGCGTGGGCGATGTGATGATCCCCAACGTGGTCTATGACGAGCATTCGCGCAA
>QEUY01000947.1 GCA_003577365.1 Chloroflexota bacterium
GCGCACAGTATCCAAGCGCACGGTACAGCGTCACCTGGGTGTTGAACGCGAACTGGCGCGCGAGGATGTTGACCGGCATCTGCGCAAACTGGGCCAGAGCCTTTGGGAAGAGCTGATCCCGCCCGATCTCAAGGCGCTCTATGCGCAGGAGCGCGAGCAGTGGCGCGACCGCTCGCTGCTGATCTTTTCCGACGAACCCCATCTGCCCTGGGAGCTGGTGTGGCCCTATGACGAGACGGCGGGCGTCTGGGAGGACGAGGGGCCGTGGTGTGGCACGCTGGACCTGGCGCGCTGGCTGCGCAAGGATGAGCGGGGCAACGGCAACGAGATGGCCCCCACACGCCTTACGCTCCATCGGCTGACGGTGCTGGCGCCCACCTATACGCGGCTGGGCAACCTGCCCGCGGCCCAGCAGGAGCGCCAAACGCTGATCGAACTGGCGCAGCGCCATCAGGTCGAGAGCGCCGGCCCGGCGGAACCGACCTGGCGCGGCGTGCTGGATTTTCTGGAAGACGGCGGCTACGATTGGGTGCACGTGGCGGCGCACGGCAGTTTCTATCCAGAAACCCCGGACGGCGATTCGGCGCTTTGGCTGCAAGAGGACCACGCCCTCTCGCCCCAGGATTTGAGCGGGGCCGCCATCCGCCGCACCTTTGTGCAGCAACGACCCGGCTTTTTCTTCAACGCCTGCGAGGTAGGGCGGCAAGGCTGGACGTTGACCCGGATCAGCGGTTGGGCCAACCGGCTGGTGAGCACGGGCGCGGGGCTATTTGCCGGCCCGCTGTGGGCGGTGCAGGATGCCGCCGCGGCCACCTTTGCCCAAGCCTTCTACGCCGCGCTGTTGGACGGCGCAACCGTGGCCGCGGCCACGCGCCAGGCGCGGCTCAAAGCGCAGACGCCCGGCGACCCGACCTGGCTGGCTTACAGCGTCTATGCCCACCCCAACGCGCGGCTGGCATGATGATCGCGCCCGCCGGCGGACAGGATAGCGGCGCCTCGGCCCGCGGTCGCCCAATACCCGCTATCCACCCGCCTGCGGGGCCGCCGTCCCCGCAGACAACGCATTGAAAGGCAGCAGGCATGGACGAAGTACGCTGGGGGATCGTCGGCTGCGGCAATGTGACCGAGGTCAAGAGCGGGCCGGCCTTTAACAAAGTCCCTAATTCGCGGCTGGTGATGGTGATGCGCCGTGACGCGGCCAAGGCGCGGGACTATGCGGCGCGGCATGGCGTGCCGCGCTGGACCACCGACGCCGGCGCGCTGATCCACGACCCGCAGGTCAACGCCGTCTATATCGCCACCCCGCCCGACAGCCATGCCGATTACACGGTGCGCGCTGCGGCGGCGGGCAAGCCGGTCTATGTCGAAAAGCCGATGGCGCGCACCGCAGCCGAGTGCGATGTCATGCTGGAGGCGTGTCGCGCCGCCGGTGTGCCGCTCTTTGTGGCCTATTACCGGCGGCGGCTGCCGACCTTTCTCCAGGCGGAGAAATGGCTGCGCGCCGGGGCCATCGGCAGCCTGCGAACCGTGACGATCACGCTGCTGCGCCCGCCGTCGCCCGCCGATCATCAGCCCGACAAGCCCTGGCGGGTGCAGCCGGAGATCGCGGGCGGCGGCTATTTCTTTGACCTCGCCAGCCACCAGTTGGATGCGCTGGACTATCTGCTCGGCCCGATCGCGCAGGCGACCGGCTACAGCGCCAACCTGGCCGGGCTGTATGCCGCCGAGGATACAGTCTGCGGCAGTTTTCGCTTTGCGAGCGGGGTGCTGGGCACGGGGACATGGTGCTTCGCCGCGGCCCCAGGGCAGGAGACCGAACGCATTGAACTACTG
>QEUY01000021.1 GCA_003577365.1 Chloroflexota bacterium
GCGCCGCCAATGCCTCGCGCCACCCGGCGGCGGTCGTGCCGGCCCACCGCGGCCAGCAGCGCCAGCCACGCCGCCAGCGCATAGAGCGTCAAGAGATAGGTCTGCGGATGCCCGGCCAGAAACGCTACCGCCAGCGCCACGCCCGCGCCGCTCCACCACAGCAGCCCGCGGCGCGCCTGCCACGCGGCCAACACACACCACAGGATCGCCGGCAGCCAGACCGCCGTGCGCAGCACCGCCAGTTGCAGCGGCGGATACCCGGTCAGATAGCCTGAAAAGGCGAAGCTCACCCCGGCCACCAGCGCCGCGGCCCGGCTGCGCGTCAACGCCGCCACCAGCAGCGCGGTGAAGAGGCCCGCCAGCGCAATATGGATGGCGGCCTCGACCTGCAGCAGATAGAGCCGCGCCGCGGCCTGCGCCATCGGAAGCGTCGCCGCCAAAATCAGGTTGCTGATCGGATAGAAGACCGCGGCCTGCACATCGGCCAAAAAGGGGTGGCCGCTGTAGGTGTATGGGTTCCAGACGGGCAAATAGCCGCCGGCGAGCGCCGACCGTTGAAAGAGCGAGAAAGGCAAAAAGTGATCGGTAAAGTCGCCGCGCGGGAAGGTGCGCAGCCCACCCAGCAGCGGCGCATAGAAGAGCGCCGCCAGAGCAAACGGCAGCCAGACCAGCGCCGCCCGGCCCGGCCAGGCCGGTTCGCCAGGCGCGCCGGCGCGATCATCGTGAGCGTCCTGCCCCTGCTCGTCTTGTACGGTCACGGCGTCATTCCACGATCACGGCGCCGAGCCGCACAAAATCACTGCCGTCCGGTGTACGCAGCCGCGGCGCGCCGGCCAAAAGTGGGTTATACAGCCCTGCGATCAGTTCATACTGGCCCGCAGGCAGATTGTCCGGCAGCAGCAGCCCGGCCCGCTCGACCAGGTCTTGATTGGCGGGCAGCAAGCTGAACGGGCTGTAGCCATCCGCCGGCGCAGTGTCGAGCAGCGCCGCGGCATAGCCTTCGGGGCGCAGCAACTGCACAAACCAGCGCAGGTCGTAGGTGTTTTTGTCAAGCAGCCGGTAGGCGATCTCCACTGGCAGCACCTTGCCCGCCCGCGCCTGGCTGGGAAGGCGCGCCGCAATCAAGTTGATCTGGCTTGTCCCCTGGCCGATCAACGTCACATTGAGCGGCGTCAGCGGCGCGTTTGCCAACAGCAGCGGCGTTCCATATTCCAGCAGCCGGAAGTCGTCATACCAGGTGTCGTTCGCCTTATAGGCATTCTCCGCCAGCCAGCGTTCCACGCTGTTTTCGGGCGCATTGGCCGGCAGCCCCCCGGTCACCAACAGCAGACGGCCCGATCGCTGCAGGACGGCGTCAAGCACCTGCCCGGTTTCGGGATGTTCCATGCTGTCCGGCGCATAGCCGTAGACGGGCAGCGCCTCGTCACACCGCGCCCCCAGCCAGTTCATGGGAATCTGATAGGCATAAGGCGCAACCGTCACCAATGCCTCGCTGCCGTCGGCGCGCGCGCAGATGTCCTCAACGATCTGGCGGTAGCCCCGCCCCTCCGTGCCGTAATGCGGGTGGCGGCTCACCTCGCCCAGCCACAGCCCGATCACCAGGATCGGCAGCACGGCGATCAACCCGCGCACGGGCATACTGGGCAGCGTGCGCGCCTCATGCGGGTTGGTCGCCAACCACCAATGCAGAAATGCGCCCGCTGCCGTAGCCAGCGCCGCCAGCCCCACCGCCAGCAGCAGCCATTGGATGTTGCCATCCGACCACAGCCAGGCCAAATCGGTGTTGGCGACAAAGTTGTCGCGCATCAGTTGCCACTGGCCGGCCACCGGGCTGTTGCCCAAGTCCAATAGACTCTGTGCCGGCGGGCCAAACGCCAACGGGTTTTCCCAATCGGTCGGGTACAGCGAACGCAGATAAATCTCAAAGTTCACCCAGTTGACCACCACCGCTGATACCTGCACCAGCCAGGACACCAGGCTGAGCACGATCAGGGCGATGCTGTGCAGCGGCAGGCCGCGCAGCCGCGCCTGCCAGCGCGCCTCGCGCCGCGTCTCACGCACGCCGCGCAGCACGGCCAGCGTATCGCTGGTCCACGGCGCCAGCCAGAGCACCCAGAAGGGGGCCAAGGGCACCAAGAAACGCGGCCCCCAAGCAAACCCGCCCCACCACATCCACCACAGGCTGTAGAGTAGCAGCAGCGCCAAGCTCATCGCGCCGGTCGCCAGTGCTTCGGCACGGTGACGCCGCGCAAACGCCGGCAAGCTCGCCACGCTGGCGATAAAAAGCGGCGTAAACCAGAACAGCCCGCGATAGGGGCTGAAGACCAACCCCCACAGCCCCTGCCAGAGCGGCGTCGAAAAGCCCTCGCCGCTGTCAAAGTGATAGCCGGTGTCGAAGGGGTTGCCAAAGCGCATCTCGTTGTACCATAGGCTCAACCCGCCGGCCACTACCAACGGCAAGATGAAGGCCAACACGGCGCTGATCCAAGCGCCCGGCGCGGCCATCCGGCGCTCGCCGCGCCACACCGCCCACACCGCATAGGCCACCAGCACGGCCAGCGCCAAAGCGTGCGCCGTCACGGTGGTCACGGCCAGCCCCGCGCCCGCCCCTGCCGCCAGCGCCCAGCCGACCTGGCGCGTGCGCTGCCAGCTCAACAGCCCATAGAAGCAGAGCAGCAGGCTCAAGGCGCTCAGCGGCTCGCCGAAGAACTGATTGGCGTAGGGCCAGGCAATCGTACACAGCCCAAAGAGCAGCCCCAAGGTCGCCCCGGTGCGATCCCCATAGCCCAGCCGGTTGGCCGTGCGCCACAGCAACACCGCGGTCGCCGCTGTGACAAAGCCGTTCCAGAGCAGCGTCCCCTGCAGCAGCCCGATCTGCACATCCATGTGCGCCAGGGCGCGCAGTAGCCAATACCAAGTCACCGCCAAAAAGGCCGGTGCAGGCCCCTTCTTGCTGTAGACCTCGCCGTCCGGCCCAAACGCGCCCAACACCTCGCCAGGGCTGTTGACCCACTGCGTCCAGGCAATGGCGTTGGTATCCACCTCGCCGCGCAGCGCCAGCGATTCGGTCACGGCAAAGAGGCTCACTTCGTCCACGATGTGAAAGGTGCTGGAGTGGCTCAACGTATAGACGATGAGCAGCAGCGCCACCAGCGCCAGCGTTCCATACTGCCGAAAATTCATGGGCGATGCCCTTACAGTTACAGTCCAAAGAGGCGCAGCCGCAGCACGGCTGCCGTGTAGTCGCGAAAGATGCGCCAAAAACCGGTCTTGCTGTCTCCATGGCGGCGCAGGATATAAAAGACCGGCACCTCCAAAATCTTCCAGTTGGAGCGCCACGCCAGCAGCAGCAGCCGGATAAAATAGTCGCCATACCCGTAAAAGATGCGCGAAAACAGCGGCTGAAGCTCAAACAGCCGGTCGCGGCGCACGGCGAAAAAGCCACTCAAGTTATCTTGAATCTGGGTGTGCAAGAGGGCGCGGATAAAGACATTGTAGAATTGGCTGTAGCGGTAGCGCAGCGCATCTTCCATCCCGCCGCGCATGACAAAGCGGCTGCCGATCACCAGGTCATAATAGCGCAGCAGGTCCACCATCTGCGGGATCATGGCCGGGTCGTGGTTGAAATCGGTGTCCATCACCACCAGCGTCTGGCCGCGCGCCAGCTCCAGCCCGTGGCGGATCGACTTCGCCAGCCCCTTGTCCGCCGTCCGCACGCACAGCCGCACGGCTTGGTCTGCTTGCGCTGCATCTTCTGCGCGCGGCGCACAGCCGTCGACCGCGCCGAAACGGGCACGCACCACCGCGGCGGTCCCATCGGGGCTGTCGTCGTCCACCACCAGGATCTCAAAGCGCCAGCCCAGCGACTCCAGTTCGCGCCAGATGGCGTCGATCAGGTCGCAGATATTGTCGCGCTCGTTATAGGTCGGCAGCACCACCGTCACGTCAAAGGCCGGCGGCGTGGGCGCAGCCGCCGCGCCCATCCCATGCAGGTCAGTGGACATGGCTTGGATCACTTGCCAGGCTGCGAATGGTCTCACAGATCAAGTCCACCTGTGCGTCGCTCAGGCGCGGGAAGCTCGGCAGATTCAGCCCCGCCCGGCTCAAGCGCAGCGCCGTAGGACACGGCTGTTCGCTGCGATAGGGCGGCAGCGTGTCCAACGGGTGAAAGAAGGGCCGCGAATCCACGCCGTGCGCGCGCAGCGCCTGCATCAACCCATCCCGATCCAGCGGGAACGGCGGCTCCACCAGGATCGATACCATCCAATAGACGTTGGTCGTGCCGGGCGGCTCAACCGGCAGCGTGATCCCCATAATATCGCCCAGTTGGGCTAGATAACGGGCGGCAATCGCCCGCTTGCGCGCGATGAACTCATCCACCCGTTCCATCTGCGCCACCCCAACCGCGGCCTGCAAATTGGTCATGCGATAGTTAAAGCCCACCTCGTCGTGCCAGTAGCGTTTGGCGGGGGGCATGGCGTGGTCGCGCAGCATGCGGCAGCGCGCCGCCAGGTCGCCATCCTGCATGGTGACCATGCCGCCCTCGCCGGTCGTGACGATCTTGTTGGCATAAAAGCTGAACGCGCCGATCGTCCCCCACGCCCCGGCGCGGCGGTCGCCGATGGCCGCGCCGTGCGCCTCGGCGGCATCCTCGATCACCCACAGCCCATGCCGGTGCGCGATCTCTTCGATCTCGGCCAGCGGGGCCATCTGCCCATAGAGGTCGACCGGCATGATGGCGCGTGTGCGGGGCGTGATCAGCCGCTCGATCTCGTCGGTGCGAATCGTCCAGGTCGTCGCGTCCACATCGGCGAAGACTGGCTTGGCCCCCGTATAGGTGACGGCATTGGCCGACGCCACAAAGGTCAGCGCCGGGACGATCACCTCATCGCCCGGCCCCACGCCCAGCGCGTGCAGCGCCAGATGCAGCGCCGTAGTGCCGTTGCTCACGCTCACCGCATGGGCCGTGCCGCAAAACTCCGCAAAGCGCCGCTCGAAGCGGCTGATATAGCTGCCCAGGCTGCTGATCCAGCCCGACCGCACGGCGTCCAGCACATAGGCTTCCTCACGCGCCCCCAGCCATGGTTCATAGATCGGGATGAAGTTGGGGGGGCGCTGCGCCTGTTGATCCTCCAAATAGGACAGCGGCAGTTGGCGGGATGATGCGCGCATAGCGTCCTCACGCTGGCTCATGGTTGATCACAGTTGCTCACGGCTGGGCGGCAGATAGGCGGATCTGCGCCAAAGGCACTTCGACGCCCGCCGCGGCCCCGGCGGCATCGACCGCCCCCAACGGCTCCAGCGTCTCGGCGTCATAGACCAGCAGTCCCAGCGTATAGTCGCCGGGGGGCCACTCGGCTTCAGTCTCCAGCAAATAGACGTTGAGCGGGCGATCCGCCTCTGCCCACTCCGCCGGCAGCAGGTGACGGTCGTTGAGCAGGCGCTCGTCGGCCTGCGCCAGGCGCGCGCCGTCCGCCGCATAGAGCGCCACGCGCGCCTTCAACGGGCGCGCGACTGCGCCACCCGCCACGCGCTGCCAGCGGATCACCACCGGCACAGGCGCGCCCGCGACGACGGGCGTCTGCGGCGTAGCCAGTTCCACGGTCTGCACCGCCGGAGGAAACTGCGCCGTAAAGGGCGCAAGCCCCTGCGCCAGCCCAAACCGGTTGGGCGGCGTCAGCTCCCACCAATCGACCGAGTAGCCGCGAAACTCCTGCTCACCCGCGCGCCGCCCGGCTTGATCCAGCAAAAAGCGGACGGCGCGCCGCGGGTCGGTGTCGCTCTCAAACCACTGCACCCAAAAGACGCGCTTGGCCTGCGCGGCCCAATCGTTGAGCCGCTGGTCCAGCGTGTTGATGTCCACAAACAGATAGCGCGCCGCCGCGGCTTCGGCCCCCACCGGCGTCTGCGCCGGGTCCATAGCATAGCGCGCATAGTAGAACCCAAAGGGATATTTCTGGTCGACCAAGATCAGGTCATCCGGCCCGGCGTTCTGCGCCAGCCAGCGCGCCAGGCCAGAGACATCTTCGCGCGCAAAGCGCGCGTCGAGCAGATCGGCGCGCACCGCCTGGGGCCACAGCGCCAATAGCAGCAGCGCCGCCGCCAGCGTCGGCAGACGCCCCACCCGCACCCACGCAGCCAGCCCAGCGCCGAGCAGCGCATAGAGCGCGGGCGTCACAAAGCTGCTGTAGCGCACATTGAACGCGCCGCGATCCAGCACGGCCAGGTAATAGAGCGCCAGGCTGCCCAACAGCCACGCCCAGAGAAAGGCCAGCATCCCCGGCGCACGCCGCGCCTGCCAAGTCGCGGCCAGCGCGCCGCCCAGCCCTAGCAGCGCGCTGCCCCACAGCCACAGCACGCCACGCCCACCGGCCCAGGCCGCGTCAAAGGCATAGCCGCCCCAATAGGCCTGCCAGTTCTGGCGCAGATAGCCGGCCACACTGGGCACAACCAAATTGGGGTTCGCATACCCGGGGATCTGGCGCAGGGCAATGGGCGCGACCGGCAGCGCCAGCAACGCCGTCGCCAGCCCGCACCACAGCCAAGTACACAGCGCCGCCCCGCGTCGCGGGCCGAGCAGCGCCGCGGCCAGCCACCAGCTATACCACGCCGCCAGCACAAAGACGGCGTTATAATGGGTCAGCAGCGCCGCCGCGCTCGCCGCCACAAAGACCGCGCGCCAGCGCAGGCTGTGATCATGGCCGCGTTCGGCCTGCCAAAAGGCGACCGCAGCCAGCAGCAGCCAGCCGAACGCCACCGTATACATGCGCGTCTCTTGACTTTCCGCCAACCAGAAGGGCGAAAAGGCCCCCAGCAGCGCCGCTGCTGTGCCTGCACCTGGCCCCGCAGCCAGCGACCCCAACTGGTAGATCAGCACCACCCCGGCCACCCCGGCCAGCACACTCAGGAAGCGCATCCCAAACGCCAGCGCCGCCGGCTCCATCCCGCCGTGCAGCCCGACCAGGCGCGCCCAGCCATGCAGCAGCCAGAAATAGAGCGGTGGATGGATGTCCAGTTCCGGGGCCGTCGCAACTTGGAGAAAGGGACGCAGCGCCACGTCGATATTGCGCGCCTCATCCCACCAAATATCTTGGAGAGTCAGTTGCTGCAGGCGCAGGCCCAACCCGCCCAAAAGGGCTACAAGAAGCGCCCAACGCACCCAGGCGGGCGGCTGCGCCCCTTTCTCCAAGTTGCGACGGATGGCTCCCATAGGCCGCGATTGTACCGTAGGGCTGTCCCCGCGGCAACAATCGCACGCGCCAGCGCAGAGGATCCGGCACGCCGCGCAAATGGATCACATACAGTCCGCTAGTCTGCCGCAAACATGCCTGCGCGACACTGGAGACAAAGAACAGATCGCCGCTGCCGGGCCACCATCCCGGCGCGCCATAGAGTTTGGGGGTCTCATGCCGATTGATTCAGTCATCCACACCAACCAACAGAGCATCGACCGCGTGCTGCAGACCAGGCTGCCGGTACTGTTGGTCTTTTGGCGGCAGGGTGCAGCGCCCAGCAGCCAGACCGACGTCACCTTGGAACAGCTTGCCGGGCGCTATGCGGGCCGCGGCCTGATCGCCAAGGTCGACGCCGCCGCCGAGCCGGACCTGCTCAAACGCTTTGCCGTGAGCGCGCTGCCCAGCTTTGTGCCGGTCAAGGCAGGCAAAGCCGAAGCCATCCTGCCGGGCCACACGTCCGACGCCGACCTGCGCGCCTGGCTGGCCTACCTGGTCGAAGGCGGTGCGCGGCCTGTCGTCCCTGCATCGGGTGCGACGGCCACAGCACAGCCTCACGCCAACGGCCACACGCCGCGCCAGCACGCCAGCAGCGGCACACAATCTGCTTCGGCCACGCCGCTCACGCTGACCGACAGCAATTTCCAGCAAGTGGTCTCCGGCCCCGGCCCGGTGCTGGTCGACTTCTGGGCCGCCTGGTGTGGCCCCTGCCGCATGGTCGCGCCTTCGGTCGATGCGCTTGCCAAGGAGTTCGCCGGACGCGCCGTCGTAGGTAAGCTCAACGTGGACGAAAACCCGGCCACGGCGCAGCGATACAACATCATGAGCATCCCCGCCCTGCTGATCTTCAAAAACGGCCAGGTCGTGGATCAGATCGTCGGCGCACAGCCGTTGCCCGCCCTGCGTGCCAGGCTCGCCCAACACGTAAGCTAGGAGAACACCTTGACCGATCTGGGCCGTATCTTGATGCTGGTGGGCGGCGCCCTCTTTATGCTGGGGCTGGTGCTGCTCCTAGCTGGGCGCATCCCCGGCTTGGGCCACCTGCCCGGCGACATCCGCGTCCAGCGCGATAACTTTACGCTCTATGCGCCCTTGGGCACGATGCTGCTGCTCAGCATCGTGCTCACCATCCTGGTCAACCTCCTGGCGCGCTTCTGGCGTTAGCGCAGCACGCGCGCATCGCCCTCGCGGCGCGTGACGCGCCGCGCATCCAATTCCTCCAAGAAGGCCTGGGCAAATTTGCGGCTGGTCCCGAACAGATCGCGTGTCTCGGCCAGCGTGATCGCGCCGTGGCTTTGGATATAGGCGCGCACCTGCTCTACCATGGCGCTGAACTCCTCCGGCCGGTAAAGCAGCCCTGACCCGACACGCACCAGCCGCCCCTGTTCGATCAACAGCTCCAACAGCGGCAGGTCGCCGCCGAGCAGTTCCGCCACCTCTTCGGCGCTGGGCGGAGAGTAGCCCGCGGCGGCTAAACGAGCCAGCGTGCGATCCACGCGGCCCTGCTGCGCCGCGCTCACCTGCGGCGCAAACCCAACGCGCCAGACCAGGCTGTCGTCCAGTTCAAGGTCCCCGGCGCGTGCGGCCGCGTCCAGCCAACGGTTGAACAGGCGCAGCCCGGCGCTGCCGCTCAGCGCGGCATCCTGCAGTTTGCTGCGCAGTTCGCTGCGCGCCATGCCCCGGCGCAGCGGATAGAGCCGGTGATAGGCGTCTACTGCCTCCACCAGCCGCGCTCGCACCTGCTGCCACCCCTCCAGCGTCGCCAAGAGCGGCTCGGCCCCTGTCTCCAGCGTGAAAATGCCGTTCGCCGCGGTCAACTCGGCCAGCGCCTCGCCCGCAGCCGCCAGGTCCAGACCGCTCAGCCCCAACAGCTCCTTGGCTGAAACAAAGGGATGGCGCGCCAAGGTCTGCAGCAGAATTTCGTCCGGCGCGCCCTGGGCCAATGTACGCAGCCGTTCGATCACACCGGGGTCAAAGCGCCGCCAACGCCGCCGCGGATGGGGGTTGAGCACCGTGCCGCCGCCCAACGTGGTGCTGGGCGAGGGCACGCGCAGGATATAGCGATCCCCCGCTGCCACGACCACCGGCGATTCCAGCCGCAACTGCAGCCACCCCGTCATCCCCGGCTCGATCTGCTCGGCCCCCAGGATGCGCACGCGCGCCGGTGTCTCGCTCGCCCCAGTGAAAAAGTCCACCGCCATGTTGTGCGCCAGCGGCTTGGGCGCGTCGGGCAGGAGCCGGAAAGCCGCATCCAGCAAGACCGTGGGCTGCAACGTATTGGGCAGCGCCACCACGTCGCCGCGGCGCAGATCGTCCGTCCCGACGCCGGTCAGGTTGAGCGCCACCCGGCTGCCCGGTTCGGCGCGGGTGAGCGTCTGTTTGTGGCTCTGCATCCCGCGGATGCGCGCCGTCACCCCGCGCGGCAGGATCGTCACCGTATCGCCCAACGCCAAGGCGCCGTCGCTCAACGTCCCTGTGACCACCGTGCCAAAGCCGCTCAACGTAAAGATGCGATCTACCGGTAGCCGGGGCCGGGCGCGATTGCGGCGCGGCGCCAGCCGCGCCAACTGGGCGGCCAACGCCCCGCGCAGATCGTCCAACCCCGCGCCCGTGAGCGCGCTCACCCGCACAATCGGACTCTGGGCAAAATGGGTGGTCTGCAACAACTCGGCGATATCCAACTCCACCAGGTCGAGCCATTCGGCGTCGTCGACGAGATCGACCTTGGCAAGCGCCACCACCAGCGAGGGCACGCCCAACACGTCGAGGATCGCCAAGTGCTCGCGCGTCTGGGGCATCACCCCCTCATCCGCCGCAATCACCAGCACCGCGGCGTCGATCCCACCCACCCCGGCCAGCATATTCTTGATAAAATCAATATGACCGGGCACGTCGACGATGCCAATGCTCTCGACGTGCCCGGTCGACAGCGGGAGATCCATCCAGGCGAAGCCCAGGTCCAGGGTCATCCCGCGCAGTTTTTCTTCTTTCAGACGGTCTGGTTCGATCCCGGTCAGCGCATGGACCAGCGTCGATTTGCCGTGGTCCACATGGCCGGCAGTGCCGATCACACGGTGCGTGCGTTGCGCCATCACCTTCGGTGGGCGTTGCGCCATCACGCGCATGGCCAGTCGAACAGAACGGACTGGAAAACGGACATATTAGCCGCGCCCATTGCCGTTCTTCTGGTCGGTGGCTTCCCCGGTCACGATGCCGGTCGTGCGGCGTGCGCCACCGCCCCCCACCTGGCTGGCATAGAGTTCGGCGTTGCGCCGCTGGCGCTGCCACTCTTCTTCAATTGTGCGCAGCCGCTCATCTCGCCCCTTCGCCGCCGCCTGCATCCCCTCCAACCAGGCTGTGGCCGTGGCCGAGAAATAGCTGCCGTAGGTCTCTTGCAGCTTCCACAGATGCTGGATCAGCGCCTCATGCACCTTCAGATCGTGATGAATGGGCGGGAAACGCTCCACGACCTCGCGGTTATACTTGTCCTGCTCCGACCAGAGATGCTCCTGGCGCAGTTCGCTCTTGCGCCGCTTTTTCTCAAAGTCTTCGCGGAATTCATCCATATCGCGGCGGATGCGCTCCTCCGCCAGGCGCTGTAGTTCCTGCACCTGGCTCTGCTCACGCAGGATCAAATCCTTGAACTCCTGCATCTCATGCACGGCGCGGCGCGACACCTCGATCTGCTGGTGGAAGTTCTGCACACGCTCAAAGGCCTGGTTGACAACCGCCTTCTGTTCCTCAACCGTCTCTTTCCAACGGTTGATGATCTGCTCGCGGTCCACAATGGTCGTGCGTACTTTTTCCATAAAGGCGACCTGCTGCTCGCGCAGCGACTCCACCGTGGGCGGCAGCTTCTCGACCTCGCCCGATGTCTTGCGGATACTCTCCTCCAGCACCGGCATACGCCCCGAAACCGCCTCAATGCGCTTGAACAGCTCCACCGTCTCCTGCTGCAACTGGGCGATGCGCTTGGTGTCGCTGGTGCGCTGTTCGGCCAGGAAGGGGATCTGCCGTGTGCGCTCCTCGATCTCCTTCGCCAGCGCGCCGATCTGGTTGCGCACCCCCATGATCAACTCGGAAAGACGGTTATCCTCCACGGCGCGGATATCGATCGCTTCCTCCAGACGCGTCACCCGCGGCAGCTCCTTGCGGATTTCGCTGATCTCGCGGCTGAGCATCTCGCGGTCGGCCAAACGGCCGCGCTCGGCCTCGCGCTGGCCCTGGATACGGCTCTCCTCGCTGCGCTCGACCAGCGCGGTCAACTCCAACTTGGTATTCTGAATGGCATGCTCGATCTGCCCGAACTTGGTCAAATGGGCCTGTGTGCCTGCCAACCGGCCCTCAAGTTCCTGGATGCGCCGGGCCTGCTCGATAATATCCGCCGACTGGGCCTCGATCCGCTGCTGGAGCCGGGCGATCTCGGCCCGGTCGCGGCGATGCTCCTCGTCCAACCAATTCACCATCTGGGCAAGTTGTGCAATATCCATCGGGTCACCTTCAGTTCGATACATTCACGCGGCGCTGGTGCAAGGATTATACCATCTCCGCCATCGCCCATCAAACCAATTGGCCGCTTGGCTGCCTTGCCCAAACGCGAGAGCTACAGGGCAGGCGGCGCCAAAACCGCGGAAAGTTTGACCGAACCGGCGCCGCGCTGCTACAATCGAAAGGCCAGGCAACGGGCAGCCGCGCCGGTTCAGCGCATCTATCATCGGGAACCGCACGCTGGGGATTCACTCGAATCGCTGACCCGCCGCACGGTCGTCTAGGCACCAGCAAGTATGCAGGATTGACAAGTGTAGTATGCAGATCGGCGTTGACGCGCGGCTTATTCACCACCAGCCTGCCGGCATCAGTAGATATACCAGTCACTTACTGAGGGCAGTTGCCAAGCTCGATACAACCGACGAATTTATCGTCTTTCAGCATCGCCGCCATCAGACACCTGTAGTCGAACAGGCCAACTTTCGCCGCGCCACGCTCTTTGCGCCGGTCCACACCCGGCTCGAACAATGGCTGCTGCCCTTCGAGCTGGCGCGCTTCCCCCTCGACGTCTTGCACAGCCCAGATTTCATCCCACCGCTGCACAGCGCCCTGCCCACGGTCATCACCGTCCACGACCTGGCCTTTCTACATTGGCCCCACTTTCTCACCAAGGACAGCGCCGCCTACTATGGGCAGATCGACCGCGCCGTCAAACGTGCCGCCCATATCATCGTGCCCAGCGAGAGCACACGGCTGGATCTGATCGCGCAGTTGGGCGTGGATCAGAGCAAAGTCACCGTCATCTACGAAGCGGCAGACGACCACTTTGTGCCGCTGCCGCTCGCCGAGACCCGCCGCTATGTCACGCAGAAGTACGGGCTACCCGAAACCTACTTCCTCTTTGTCGGCACGATCGAACCGCGCAAAAATGTCGACGGGCTGCTGCGCGCCTTTCATCACCTGCGCACCAAATATGGCGCGACCGACGCCGGCCTCGTCATCGCCGGCAGCCGCGGCTGGCTCTATGACGAAGTGCTGGCCCTGATCCGCGAGCTGCACCTGGAGAGCAGCACCTTCTTGCTGGGCCGCGTGCCCGACCATGACCTGCACCGGCTCTATGTCGCCGCGCGCTGTCACGTCCACGCCGCCCACTACGAAGGTTTTGGGCTGCCGCCGCTGGAGGCCATGGCCTGTGGCACGCCGACCGTCGTCTCCAATGTCAGTAGCCTGCCCGAAGTGGTCGGCGATGCGGCGTTGCTGGTCAGCCCCTCTAACTGGGAGGAGATCGCCGTCGCCATGCACCGCCTGCTGACCGACGATGTGCTGCATGCCGAACTGCGCCTCAAAGGTCTTCAGCGCGCCCGCGGCTTTAGCTGGGAGCTGGCCGCGCGGCGCACGCTGGAAGTCTACCGGCTGGTCGGCGAACCCGCCATCGCCGTCCCCCCCACGCCCACGGCTTCCTCGCGCACACCCGAGCGGCTCTAGCGCCGCGCGCCCGCCACGCGCCATCTACCACGCGCCATCTACCACGCGCCACGCCGCATGGACATCCTCCTGCTCACACCGCAACTGCCCTACCCTCCGCGCCAAGGCACGACCATCCGCAACTTCGGCATCATCCAACACCTGGCACAGCGCCACCGCGTCGACCTGGTCACGTTCCTGGCTCCTGGCGAACGCCTGAGCGCCGGCAGCCCGCTGCACGCACTCTGCCGCCGTGTGGTGACGCTGCCCCAGCCGCTCCGCCCCCTGGCTCATCGTCTGCGCGATACGCTGCTCTCGCCCCTGCCCGATATGGCGCTGCGC
>QEUY01000948.1 GCA_003577365.1 Chloroflexota bacterium
GTGCTGCTGCCGGTGCGCAGCGTGGGCGTGATGGGCGACGGGCGCACCTATGCCAACACCGTGGCGCTGCGCGCCGTCACGACCGACGACTTTATGACCGCCGACTGGGCGCGGCTGCCCTATGACCTGCTGGCGCGCATCAGCAACCGCATCGTCAACGAGGTCGAAGGCGTTAACCGTGTCGTCTACGACATCAGCAGCAAGCCGCCCGCCACGATTGAATGGGAGTGATGCGCGGCCGCGATTACGCAGCATCAGACTTGTAGGTGCGTCTCATCGATTGTAGGGTGCGGCCCCCCGTGGCCGCCCGCACAGGCACGTCTGCGGACAGGCACGGGGGCCTGTCCCTACATAGGGGGCGAGGGGCCGTCACTGGGGCGACCCCTATGCACATAGGTGCGAGCTTGCGCAATCATACCGCCGGTATGATTGTCCGAGGCTGTAGTATCTCACTCAATACCCATGCGTAAGTTTCTGCGCTTCATCACCCTGTTGGTGATCATCTTGGCCTGCTTTCCGCTCTATACGCGTTATAAGGTGGCGGCTGCGCCGGTGCCGCCGGGCGTCTATCTGGGTGGGATGGACCTGAGCGATCTCAAGGATACGCAGGAGATCCGCCGCCATCTGGAGCAGGTCTACACCGCGCCGGTCGATGTGCGTTTTGGCGATGCGCGCCTGGTCCTAAAGCCCGAAGAGGTGGGTTTTCAGGTCGACGTGGACCAGATGGTCGCGGAGGCGGGCCAATATCTGGCAGGGCCGGTCTTTATGGAGATCGCGCTGCGCCAGGCGTTGGGCTTTGAGCAGCGCCGCCGCGATGTGCCCGTGCGTTTTATGCTCGACAACGCCAAGCTGCGTGCCTGGCTGGAACAGGCCGCGGCCAATCACAATCACCCGCCATCGGCGGCGCGGCTGCTGCCGCCGTCGCCGCGTTGGGCCACGGGCGGCGGCGCGGCGACCGGGCTGCCTGCCGGCTATGTCGGCGTCTATCAGCGTGATTGGGCGTGGGTGGCAGGCACGCCCGGCCAGACGCTAGATGTGGAGGCGAGCATCCCGCAGGTGGTGGCGGCGCTGACGAGCAACCGCGAACGCGTGGCGCAGTTGGTCTGGCGCGAGACGCCGGCCCCGCTTCCCACCCTGGACGACCTGGCGCGTGAGATCAACAGCTATCTGATGAACTTCCCCGGGTTTGCGGCGGCGGCGGTGCATGACCTGCAGACGGGCCAAGAGGCGCTGGTCGACGCCGATGTCTCCTTCTCCGGCATGTCCACGCTCAAGATCGGCCTGGTGGCGGCGCTGATGCAGCAGTTGCCCAACGGCATCGCCGCCGGCGACGAAGAGAGCGACCTGGTGGGCAAGTGGATGGACTATGCCTTGGGGGAGAGCAACAACCATGCCGCCAATCAGCTCTTGGCCCATCTGGGCGGCGGCAGCGTCGAGGCGGGCGCGCAGCGTTTTACTTCCTTTATGCGCAGCCTGGGCTTTGAAAGCACCTATATGCAGTCGGGCTATGACGCCCAGGTGCAGCTTGCCGAGATCCCGACGCCGGGCAACCGCCGCGACGACTGGGACGCCAACCCCGACCACAACCTGCAGACGACCCCGGCAGAGATGGCGCGCATGTTGGCTGCGATCTATGAATGTACCCAAGGCCGCGGGCGGCTGTTGGAGGTCTACCCCGGCGACTTTACGCCTGGCGAGTGCGAGACGCTGCTCTTCTATATGAGCCATGACGAATTCCAGGAGATGATCTGGGCGGGGCTGCCGCGGCCCAACACGGCCTGGATCGTCCACAAACATGGCTTTGCCTATGAAAGCCACAGCGACGTGGC
>QEUY01000949.1 GCA_003577365.1 Chloroflexota bacterium
AGGCGCGGCCCGGCCAGCGCCACAAACTGGCGCGGGGTCACGTCGAGCAGGAGGGCGCGCGCCGGGGGCAGTTCGCCGAGATCGGTCACGAAGTGGCCGGTGACCACGCTCCCGCCCAGCTCGACCAGATAGGCGGCCAGGGCGTCGGCGATGGCCTGAGAGCCGCCGCGCGGCATGGGCCAGCCTACGACGTGGGCGAGAGCGCCCAACACCAGACCAAACGAAGCGGTCAGCGGCCATTCTAGCGGCTGGATGGCATGGGCGGCCAGCCCGCCGAAGAGGGCGCGGGCGCGCGGCGTCTTGAAACAGGTGCGTGCCAGCCGGGCCGCGGGCCAGATCGCAGATAGGCCAAAGCGCGCCAGAGTCAGCGGGTGGCGCGGGCGCGGCCACGGCGCCAGCGTCATGGCGGCCAGCGCATCCCAGTCGCGCACCGGGGCGGCAAAGCGCGCGCGCCAGGCGCGGCCGTCTGCGCCGAGGCCGGCCACGGTCTGCTCCAGGTCGCGCCACAGCGCCGCGGCGGGCGCGCCGTCGAAAGGGTGCGCCAGGGGCAGCGGCGGCTGCACCCAGGTCAGCCCACAGCGGCCCAGGGCAAGCCGTCGGAAAAACGGAGAGGCGATGCCCAGCGGGTGGACGGCGGAGCAGAGGTCGTGGCGAAAGCCGGGCAGCGTCAACGCCAAGGTGCGCGTGCCGCCGCCCACCGTCGCGCCGCCCTCTAAGACCAGCACGCGCCAGCCGGCCTCGGCCAGGGTGACCGCCGCGGCCAGCCCGTTGGGGCCGCTGCCCACCACGATTGCGTCATATTCAGCCATCATATTCAGCCATCGGCGCACCTGGGCTGCGCCGTCTGCGCGGTCTGCATGGCCCCTATCTTACCCTACCTCTGATCTTTGCGTGATCTTTGCGCCGCTGATCTTTGTGCCAATGATCTTTGAAGCGGGTCAGGCGGCAGCCGGAGGGCCGAGCAGCGCAGCCAGGCGCTGGGCCTGAGGGGCATAGACCAGCGCCAACACCTCGTCGCCGGGTTCCAGGCGGGTGTTGCCGCGCGGGATCAACAATCGCCCCTGGCGCAGCACGGCGGTGAGCACACATTCCGCCGGCAGATCCAACTCCGCGACGAGGCGGTGGGCCGCTGCGGCGCTGGGGTGGACGCGTTCTTCGACCAGGGCAAATTCACCGCGGCGCAGCTTGAGCAGCGTCATCATGTCGCCCAGCGACATCTCTTCAAGGATCAGATGCGCGATCAGGTCGGCCTGGTTGACGGCGACATCCACGCCCATTTCCGGCGTATAGAGCCAGGCGTTGCGCGGGTTGTTGACGCGCGCGATCACGCGCGGCACGCCGAACTCGACGCGCGCCAGGTTGGTCACCACCAGGTTGGTCTCGTCGTCGCCGGTCATGGCGGCCACGACCTGGGCCTGGCGCACCCCGGCGCGCTCCAGCACGTCGGGGTCGCTGCCGCTCCCCTCCACCACAGCGGCGCTGGGCAGCTCGGCGCGCAGCCGGGCGATGTGGTCGAACTGCTGCTCGACCACGCGCACGCTGTGCCCTTCGGCCTGGAGCAAGCCGGCCAAGTAGGAGCCGACCTTGCCGCCGCCCACGACGATCACCAGCATAGCACCCTCCCCAAGGTTTGGCTTCGAGCCTGTGTTGGCATGCGATATGTGGACCGGTTTGGGCTAGTCCAACCGCAACAGCTCGCGCAGCCGGTTGCCCACGCCGCGCGCCACGGCCAGATAGGCCAGGTCGCCGGGCTGGATCACCGTGTCGGGGGTGGGCAAAAAGGTGCGCCCCTTGCGGCGCAGCGCGGTGACCTGCACTTCGCCGGGCGC
>QEUY01000950.1 GCA_003577365.1 Chloroflexota bacterium
GGGTCGGTGTAGGCTAGCAGACCGCCGGCAGCCCACAGATTGCTGTAGGCCAGGTGTCCCTCGGTATCGAGCGGCTGCCACTCTTCGTTGACCGCAACGCCGCTTGAAAAAAGCGGTTGCCCCTCCGGGTGAAGAAAGCGATGACGGAACCACTGGCTCCGATCGGGCGGCGCCGTCAGCGGCAGGTCGAAGAGCACTTCCCAACAGCGGCCTCTGTGGTCGCTGTCAAAGCCACCGCCCAGAAAGCCGCCGGTGGCCAGCAGAAAGTGCGCCGCCCGGTGTTGGAGGGGGCGGGCAGCCGTGGCGGTATAGATAGCCTGAATGCGCCCGCCGTCCGCGTCAAATCCAATTGCCTCCATGCCGATCTGTACGCGCACGCCTAAGCGTTGCAGCCGGTTGCGCAGCGTCTGGTCCAGGCGGATACCCGGCACGCCCGGCGGCAAGGTAGGGATCTCAAAGACGGGTACCCCCAGCCGCTCCTGCAATTCCTGCCAACGTCGGGTATGGTGACGCAGGCCGAGGATGGCAGGCAGCCCTACCCGTTCACCCGGTTCGACAAGGGAGCAGAGGGCGGCAGCAAGGCGGGTGATTGCTGCCGCATCATCCAGGGCTTCGGCCAGTTGTACGGTCGTAAAGTCACGCCGCTGTGTCACGCTGTCCAACGGAACAAAGAGGGCCCGCGCCGGGTGACCGCTCTGCCGCAGATTTTCAGCAATGAGGGTGGGGAAAAAGTCGCGCATCCCACGCAGACCGATGATAGCCAGCGGTTCAGGGCGGGAGAGGTCGCCGGCTCGCTGGGCAGCGGGCGCCAGATAGGTGGGCCGGGGTGCGCCAAGCGGAGAGGGCAGCCAGAGGTTTTCACCAGGCTGTACGGCCCCGTCATAGTCGAGACCGCTTTCCGCCAACCAGCGTTGCAACAGGGCAAGCGCCATCTCCACCGGGCCAGCGCCCAACCGGCGATAGGGGTGTTCCGCTCCCAGCGTATCAAAGTGGCGCAGCGGCGCCTGCACCGCCTCACCGGTGCCCGGCAGATACCCCAGCAGATCCACCGCACCGGTGTGCCAGTGGGTTGAACTCAACCCTTTGCTGACCACCTGCACGCGCAGACCGGCCTCAGCCGCAGCCAACGCTGCACTCAGCCCGGCCAGCCCGGCCCCGATCACCAACAGATCATCCATGATGCCCGCCCGATTCCAGCCTGGCCGGGTCGAAGTCATAGAAGGTGGTCAGCGGGCTGGTTTCCCCGTCGGGCGGCAGGTGGTCAGCATTCATCAGGCTCAGGTAGATCAATTCGTCCAGTCGCTCCTGCTTCAACTGTTGGCCCCAGAGAATAGGTGTGAGACCCTTCCAGCGTTCCTGCAGAAAATCGCGCAGTAAAAGATTGGGGGATTGGGGGATTGGGAGATTGGGAGAGTGCTGTGCGGGCGTTCTCTCGTTTGCAACGGGTGATTGCACGGGTCCCCCATCCCCCCCGGATGGTTGCGAGAGGACCCCCGACGCCACTCCACTCTGTTCTGCGTTCTGAGCTCTACGTTCTGCGCTCTCATGCCAAGTCCCGGCTGCCCGGTAGGTGCAAAATCCCCCCTGGCAAGGCCCCATGCCCAGCCGCACATCGCGGCGCAGGTCGTCGAGCGTTAGGGTTGGATGGCTCTGGGCCGCGTCTTCGAGCATGGCGCGCGTCACCAGTTCGCATTCGCAGATCAGTTCGGTTTGCAGGCTTTGCTCCTCTACCTGGCGCAGCCGGTGGCCAAGCCAGAAATGGCCCTGTTCGATGCCAGGGACCGGCGTCTCGGCGGTCTGGCAGGGACGCTTGACGCCCAACTGTTCG
>QEUY01000951.1 GCA_003577365.1 Chloroflexota bacterium
CTGATCGCCGCGGCCAACCAGCCGGAGATCGTACGCGCCGTCGTCTCGCGCGGGGGACGCCCCGACTTGGCCGGGGATGCCCTGCCCGCGGTCGAGGCGCCGACTCTGCTCATCGTCGGCGGATATGATATGCCGGTCATCGCCCTGAATCAGCAGGCGTTTGCGCGCCTGCACGCAGAGAAAGAACTGGTTGTCGTGCCCGGCGCGACCCACCTCTTCGAGGAGCCTGGCGCGCTGGAGGAGGTCGCCCGGCTGGCGGGCGCATGGTTCCAGCGTCACCTGGCGCCAGGATGAGCCGTCCACTGCTGCCGCGCCTGCACCTGGGCGAGATCCATGAACAGCCCTGGTGTCCTGCGCCGATCCGCGATGGGGCCACCGGCTGCCTGAACATCCTGGCCACGGCGGCGCGCCAATATGACCGGGTGCAGCCGCTGCTGGCTGCGGCGCTGGCGCACAGCCGCGCCCGGCGCATCGTCGACCTCTGCTCGGGGGGCGGCGGCCCCTGGCCGCGGCTGGCCCCGCGCCTCGCAGACCAGGTCGACGAAATACTGCTGACCGACCGCTATCCCAGCGCCCAGGCCCAGGTGGTGGCACAGCGAAGCCCCACCCTGCGCGCCTGGCCGCACGCGGTCGACGCAGCGCGCGTGCCGCCGCAGCTCACCGGCTTTCGCACACTGTTTACTGCCTTCCATCACTTTGCCCCACGCCAGGCGCGCGCCCTGCTCCAAGATGCCGTCGACCAGGGCCAGGGCATCGCCCTCTTCGAACAGACGCGACGCAGCCCGCTGGCGCTGCTTGTCATGCTCAGCCTGCCGTGGATCGCCCTGCTCGCCGTCCCGTTGATTCGGCCCTGGCGTGCGGCGCATCTCTTTTGGACCTATCTGATCCCGGCAATTCCGCTTGTGCTTCTGGTCGACGGCATCGTCTCCTGTCTGCGCACCTACAGCGAGGACGAGCTCGCCGCGCTGATCCGCAGCCTGGAGCCGCCGCCCGGCACGGCCAAGCGCGCGCCCTATCATTGGACAGTGGGGCGGCTGCCCAGCCCGCTCTCGCCGCTCGGCGTGACCTACGCCATAGGCTATCCGCTTTCAAGTGTGGAAAGCGAAGATGGGTCGCCGACCGAGCCACGTGTGGCCCGCACGACATAGTCCGCCGCCCAGGGCAGCCACGCCCCCAGCGTCAACAGCCCGCCCGCCAGCCGCGGCTGCATCAGCAGACCTTGGAGCGCATGAGCCAAGCGCACGCGCGCCTCAAACTCGTCGCGCCAGGCCGCCGCATAGCTGGCCGCCCATTCCGCCAAGGAACAGCCACCGCGCAGATAGGCCGCCGCCCCCAGCGCGCAGAGTTCGGCCCCACGCAGCGCCATCGCCATGCCGTCGCCACAGAGCGGCGGCAGCATCAGCACGGCGTCGCCCAGCCGGGGCAGACCGGCCCAGAGCCGCGGTGGGCTGCGGGTATCCACCGCCGCCACCGTGCAGGTCGTGTCTGCCAGCGGGCGGGCGCCGGCCAAGCGCGCGGCCAGCGCCGGGTTCGCCGCAGCCGCCGCCGCGATCGCGCCTTCGACCTGCCCCCCTGCGGCACGGAATGCCTCGCCCTCGACCAGCAGACAGAGATTGGCGCGCCCGCCTTCCACGGGGTTGATCCCAGCATAGCCACCCGGAAAGAGAAACAGCTCGACCTGGTCGTCGAGGGATAGCCCCTGCAGGTGGCGTTTGATACCTACCGCCCGGCGCAGCAGCCCTGCCGGTGAGGTTTCCGGCTGTGGCGGCTGGGGACAGAGCGCGGCCCGGCTCTGCCGGCCCGCGGCCAACAACACGACGCGCGCC
>QEUY01000952.1 GCA_003577365.1 Chloroflexota bacterium
GTGCTCTGCCTCACAGGGCAGATCCGCTCCGACCAGATTGGCCGGGGCTATGGCATGCTGCACGAACTGCCCGACCAGTTGTCGATCTTGCGCGGGCTGACCAAATGGGCCGAGCGGGTGCGCCACCCGAGCGAAACGCCGCGCCTGGTGGCGGAGGCGTGGCGGCAGATGCAAAGCGGGCGGCCGCGTCCGGTGGCGTTGGAAGCGCCGCCTGATGTGCTGGCGGCGACGGCGGAGGTGGAGGTTACGCCGCCCTCTGCGCCGCCCTCTGCGCCGCCCTTGGATGTCGAGGCGATTGAGGCCGCGGCCAAGCTGCTGGTGGCGGCGCAGCGCCCGCTGATCTTTGTGGGCGGCGGGGCGCAGGGGGCCGGGGCCGAGGTGCTGGCGCTGGCCGAGCTGCTCCACGCGCCGGTGATCGCCAGCTACAACGGCCGCGGCGTGGTGGACAGCCGCCATCCGTTGAGCTTTACATCGCCCGCCGGTCACCGGCTCTGGGCCGCCGCCGACGTGGTGATCGGCATCGGCACGCGCCTGCTGCAGCCGCTGATCAACTGGGGCACGGATGACAGGCTTACGATCATTCGCATCGACATAGACCCGGAGGAGATGGCGCGCATCAGCCCGCCCAGCCTGGGCATTTTGGCCCCCAGCAAACAGGCGACGGGCGCGCTGGTGGCGGCGGTGGAAGCGCATCTGACCGCGCCGCGGCCCGACCGCGCGGCGGAACTGTCGAACCTGCGCGCCGCGGTGGAGGCCGACTTCGCCAAGCTCCAGCCGCAGATGGGTTTCTTGGAGGCGATCCGCGCCGCACTGCCGGAGGATGGCTTTTTTGTGGAGGAGATGACGCAGGTCGGCTATGTGGCGCGCTATGCCCTGCCCATCTACCGGCCTCGCACCTATATCAGCACCGGCTATCAGGGGACGCTGGGCTGGGGCTTTGCGACCGGACTCGGTGTCAAAGTCGCCAACCCGGATCGCGCCGTGGTGACGGTATCGGGCGATGGCGGCTTTTTGTTCACAGTGCAGGAGCTGGCGACCGCCGTGCAGCAACGCATCGCCACGGTGAACCTGGTCTTTAGCGATGGGGCCTACGGCAACGTGCGGCGGATGCAGCAGCAGCAGTATGGCGGGCGGGTGATCGCGACCGAGCTGCATAACCCCGACTTTGTAAAGCTGGCGGAGGCCTTTGGCGCACAGGGGCTGCGCGCGCATACGGCGGGCGAAGTGGGCGCGGCGCTGCGCCAGGGACTGGCGACGACCGACCGGCCCACGGTGATCGAAGTGCCGGTGGGCGAGATGCCCAGCCCGTGGTCGTTGAGCTTTGCGCCCAGAGTGAGGCCGGTCCAGCCATGAGCTATGGCCGGTTGGCGCGCTTCCTGCTGCCCCTGGCGATCACGTCAATCGTGGTCGAGCTGGGCAGCCAGGTTCTTAACGGCGGCATGGCGCGCGTGCCGCACGCCACCCAAACGCTGGCGGCCTATGGGCTGGCCTGGGGGCTGGTGCTCTTTTTGGGCAGCCCGCTCGGCCAAGCCAAGGAGCTTGGGCTGGTGTTGGTGGTGGACCGCGATTCGCTGGGGGCCGTGCGCCGTTTTGTGATCGTGTCGGGGCTGGTCTTGATGGCGGGGCTGGCCAGCCTGACGCTGACGCCGCTGGGCGATTGGGTGATCGAAGGGCTGCACGGCGTCGACCACGAACTGGGCGCGGTGGTGCGCACGGCGCTGCTGTGGCTGGTTCCCTATCCGCTGATCAAAGGGCTGGCGCTCTTTCATGCCGGGCTACTGCTGCGCGTGCGGCGCACGGCGGTGGTCAGCTATGCCACGCTG
>QEUY01000953.1 GCA_003577365.1 Chloroflexota bacterium
CGCGCCATCCGCCGGGGCGAAGCGCACTACAACCCGCCGGAGCAGGCGCTCCAGGATTTGGCCGTGATGGAGGCGATCCTCGCCGCGGCAGCGCAGGGCATGCCAATCGCGCCGGCGCGTGTGATCTAGACGTCCTAGGCGGCAGCCGATTTCTGCCGGACCTTTTCGATGCGCGCCCGCTGCACCGCCGGAGCGGTTACGCTCAGGGCAAAAAGCCGGGGAAAGAGACGCTCCAAAGCCGGCGTCGTCTCGACGCGCAGCCCTTGGTCACGCTGCGCGTCTATATAGCGGATGCGCCCCAACCAGACTTGAAAGAGCGTGGGCAGGTCCGCCGTGACCAGCACGTCGATCTCGAAACCGGGATGCTTGATGCAAACCGACACATCTTGGCGCGCGATTACCAGCCAATAGCGGCCTTCGACTGGGCTGACAAAGTCGAACTGCACCACCAGGCGCTCACAGCCGGGGGGCAGCCGGTCTATATGCACACGTCCGCGCATCCACCACAAGAGCAGCAGAGGGTCTAGCTCGTCGGGCCGCGGCTCGTCGAGCGTCCAGCGCGCGCCCCAGACCAACAGCGCGTTGATCACGCCCTGCAGCTCGCGCCCTGCCTCAGTCAGGAAATACTCGCCGCGCCTCCCCCTGCCTGTGACATGCTTTTCGACGATGCCAGTCATCTCCAGACGACGCAACCGGTCGGCCAGCAGCGCGCGCGGAATACCGGGCAGGCCTCGCTCCAGCTCATTGAAATGGCGTGCGCCGGTCAAGAGATCGCGCACCACCAGTAGGGTCCAGCGGTCGCCCAATACCTCGGCAGCTCGCGCCACCGGGCAGTACTGTCCATAGGTATACATGCCGGCAACTATAGCACACTTTGCGGTGCATGTGGGGTTCAAAGATTGAACTAGCTCTGCGGGAAAAATACGTCTACGCTACAGCCCAAGCAGTAAAGGAGAGACACGTTTTCACAGGAGGTTCCCTATGACAACCCAAGATGCATCCGTCCAGTGGCAGTTGGCCGGCAACAGCGCCGAAGCCTATGAACGCTATTTGGTTCCCAAGCTCTTTGCGCCTTGGGCCAAGCATATGATCCAGGCAACCGGGGTCCGGCCAGGGGAGCGCGTGCTGGATGTGGCGTGCGGCACGGGCATCGTCGCGCGCAGCGTGGTTCCCTATGTGGGCGAACAGGGTCAGATAGCCGGTCTAGACCGCAACGCCGCCATGCTGGAGGTCGCCAAGACGACAACCAATGGCTATCGCCCGGCGATTGAATGGCGGCAGGGCAATGCAGAACAGCTTCCCTATGCAGACGGCTCGTTTGATGTGGTCTTTTGCCAGCAGGCGCTCCAGTTCTTCGAGCAGCCGCTCCAGGCGCTGGCCGAGATGCGCCGTGTGCTGGTGCGAGACGGCCGCGCCGCCCTCAGCGTGTGGCGGCCCGTCGAGCAGAACCCGGCCTTTGCCATCTTGGTCGATGTGCTGGAACGCCATGTGGGCCGGGCTGCGGCGCGCATCATGCAGTCGCCTTTTCCGGCGTGGAGTGGGGACCACCTGCGCGACCTTGTGCAACGGGCAGGATTCGGCGGCGTGCATCTCACCATCGGCCTCGGCGGGGCACGCTACGCATCCACGCGTGACTTTTTGCTGGAAGAGATGCACAGTTCACCGCTAGCGGGTCCATTGGGCCAGTTGGCGGAAGCTGCCTTTGAGGCGCTGCACGACGACCTGCACGCCGCGCTCGCGCCCTATCGCGACGACGCAGGGGTGATTACGCCGATGGAGACCTACATCGTCATGGCGCGGTCTGCGTAACATGCGTTCAGGGGCGCGGTCTGCGTAACATGCGTTCAGGGGTGTAAGGTGCAGTTCTCTAGCTGCATCTACACGTGAATGCTTGACCTCGTCAGTAGGGGCCGCCCCCCGTGGCGGCCCATCTGCGGACAGGCACGTATGCGGACAGGCACGGGGGCCTGTCCCTACCAGGGATGGGACGCAGCAGAATGATCTAGCGCCGAATGCGGAAGACCAGTTCGCCGGGAAAGTCGTAGCGCGTCACCGTCCACGGCTGCCCCTCGGCCAGGGCCGCAA
>QEUY01000954.1 GCA_003577365.1 Chloroflexota bacterium
TGCAAGGTCTGCCGCCAGTCGCACTTCTCCGCTCTGAGGGGGACAAGGTGACCGATCTAAACCTCATCATTGGTGGGCTGGAGCAATTGGGCCGGCTCACCGACGAGGGAGGTACCCGGCCGCTCATTGTTGTAGCAGATAATGCATTGGAGTTAGTGTCCTCAGGGGGCGAGGTCGCCGAGCAGCTTCAGAAGGTCAAACGTCTCTTGGCGGAGTACTACGGCGGCGACGTGCAGAATCAGATCGTGCCGGCCCCACAGGACCTGGAAGCCCTAGTCTTCGGTCGCTCCCATGACAATCGTTTGGCATACGCCTTTGTGGAAGGGGCAAGGCGTACTGCGCGCGGCGTGACGCGCCTGGCCGTGCCGCGTGTCTTTGAGGGCGTTCAGCAATCAGGCGGCATGTATGGGACGGGCTGGCTCATTGCCCCTGGCGTTGTCATCACAAACCATCATGTCATTGAAGCGCGCGATGCCCACCGCGGGGAGCCGCCGGCGACCGCAGCCGACCTTCAGGCCCAAGCAGGGGGCGTCGAAGCATGGTTTGATTTCTACCAGGAGACTGGCGGAGAGCCGATCAAGTGCCGCGGCGCCTGCTTACTGGCTTTCAACCGGCAGTTGGACTATGCTGTCGTCGAGTTGGCCGAAGCGCATAAGCTCGCAGACCGCAGCCCGCTCCCAATTATCGCCCAGCCGCCCAACCTTGTACGCGGCAGCCGCGTGAACTTGGTGCAGCACTCCGGCGGCGGGGCGCTGCAATATGCTATCCGCAACAACTTTTTCGTGCGTCCTGGAGACACACCGCAGTTTATCCGCTACCAGACCGATACCGAACCCGGAGCATCTGGTTCGCCTGTCTGCGATGATAGCTGGCAGGTGATCGGTTTGCACCATGCCAGCACGCCCGTGCCCGCACAGGTGGTTCCGCAGGAGGTGCTGAACGGCAATCCAACCACAGTCACGCTCCTAAACGAAGCCATTGCGATCCACGCAATCCTAGACGACTTGCCGCCAGAGGTCAGACAAAGGATCTTGGCCCCGCGCCCTCAGTGATAGCCGTTGACGCCTCTACCAGAGCGAATAGCCGCCGTCGATCACCAGGTCGTGGCCGGTCATATAGTCCGACGCCGCCGACGCCAGATAGACGGCCGCGCCCTGCAGGTCGCTGACCTCGGCCATGCGCCCCATCGGCGTCAGCCGCATCCATTCGGGCACCATGCGCTGGCCCTCCGGCGTCTGCACCAGGTCTTCCACCAACTGCGTGCGCGTGTAGCCGGGGCTGATGCAGTTGACGCGCACGCCGCGGCTCGCCCATTCTGCGGCTAGGCTGCGCGTCAGGTGGATCACCCCGGCCTTGGAGGTGTTATAGGCGGCCTGGTTTTGCGGCGTGTTGACGATGCTGCCCGACATCGAGGCGGTGTTGATGATCTTGCCATAGCCCGCGGTCAGCATCACTCGCCCGGCGGCCTGCGCGCCATAGAAGACGCCGTTGAGGTTGATATCCAGCACGCGCTGCCAGTCGGCGGGCGTCGTTTGCTCAGAATCCACCCACTGGCCGATGCCGGCGTTGTTGACCGCGATCGTCAGGCGGCCCCATTCGGCCACCACCGTCTGCACCATTGCCTGGACTTGCTCGGGCTGGGTCACGTCGGCGCACAACGCCAGGGCGCGGATGCCCTTCTGCGCCAATTCATGCGCCACTGTTTCGGCGCGCGCCATCACCACATCCACCACGGCGACCGCCGCGCCGGCCTCGCCCAAGGCGTGGGCAAAGCCGCGTCCGATGCCCTGCCCCCCGCCTGTGACAAAAGCCGTGCG
>QEUY01000955.1 GCA_003577365.1 Chloroflexota bacterium
AAAACGTCCGCTACCCTTCAGGATAGCGGACGCAGAACACCTTTTCTATTGGCACAAGTGACTATCTTGTCAGATAATCGCAACAAACTGCCCTCTATGGCAGTGCTACAATTGTCTATGAAAATGTAGCTTTTCACAGACAATCCACCACCCCAACCAGCAAAGACCCATCCATGACGACTGGCGCCAAAGATCACTCATTTGTCCCATTTACAACGACCGTCCCAGACGCTACCATTCCCTACACCATCCTCATCGCCGCCGTCGTGGACCCTGCCATGAAACTCGACCTGCCCGCCGTCGCCGACATCGACCTCACGCCCGTCGACCGGCCCCCGGAACTACAACCAGCCATCGTCTACCTCGCCTCGCTCAGCGTCAGCTCGCGCCGGCCCCAGGCCACCGCACTGGCTGCCATCGCCCTCATCCTCACTGCCGGTCAGTGCCCTGCCCTGCAACTGCCCTGGCATCGGCTGCGCTTCCAACATACCAACGCCGTGCGGAGCACCCTCGCCGAACGCTATGCGCCAGCTACGGCCAACCGTTACCTGGCCGCCCTGCGCGGCGTGTTGAAGGCTTGCTGGCAGTTGGATCTCATCGACCAGCAGACCCTGGCCAAGACGCTCAACTTCAAACTCATCCCTGGGGAAAGCGAAGAGACCGCCGCCGGCCGCTCGCTCTCCTTTCGTGAGATGAAGACCTTGATGGAACATCTGGCAGAACAAGGAGTCAACGGCTTGCGCGACGCGGCACTCATCGCCGTCGCCTATGCTGGCGGTCTGCGCCGTCAGGAGATCGCCAACCTGGATCTCGACGACTACGACCCAGTCAACGGCACGCTGCGCGTCCTGCGCAAGCGCCAGAAGCGGCACATGGTCTACATCGAAGATGAGGGAACCAAAGCTGTCCTAGGGGAATGGCTAAAAGTCCGAGGCAACGAACCCGGCCCGCTCTTCTATCGGGTCCACAAGGGCAGCCGCATTGAACCAGTGCGGCTCAACCCACAAACGATCAGCGACATGCTCCAACGCCGCACCCGCCAGACCGGTCTGGCCAAACTGACCCCGCACGATCTGCGTCGCACCACCATCAGCGATCTGCTCGACGCCGGCGTCGACCTCGCCACCGTCCAAAAGCTCGCCGGCCACACCAACGCCAACACCACCGCTAAATATGACCGCCGCGGTGAGCGCGCCAAGCGCAGCGCCGCCGCCAAACTCCACGTCCCTTGGACCGGCCACTCCACTGGCTAACCTACCCTGTCCAGCACGACGAAAGGCCGGATGCCACCCGCCGTATCCCGTATCCTGCATCCCAACAAAAAAACCGGCAATGTTGTTCCCCCGAGGCCGGCTAGGCCGGCACAACATTGCCGATTCTGCTCACAGCAGATCAGATCAGGGGCAATGGGTCAAACTTGCACTTCCAACGACAACTGCCACAGATCTATTCCTTACAGAACTCGCACGACAAATATCAGATTCCATTCAGCCCGAACCTGTGCTATACTCATGAACAACAACAGTGCCGGCTGGGTGTCATAACCACCCGCCGGCCACCCACTGCTGAGGTCCCAACAGCAGGCTTGTTCAAATGCCACGTACAATCACCGACGATCACCTCGCCCACGAACTCCACCGGCTCGGCGTGCCCTTCGTCCGCACCGAGGCGGACAACACACCCCCTGCACCCATCCCGCCGGAGGATCTGCTGCTCGGCCTCGCTACCAGCGACGAAGCCCGGTTGCGCCTGGCGCTCATCCCCCTTTTGCTTGTCCATCCTGACTATGCTGTCCATGCCCCGCATGTGGCT
>QEUY01000956.1 GCA_003577365.1 Chloroflexota bacterium
CAAAAAAGGCGGCGTTCGCTTGCGCCGTCGATCTTGCCCGCGTCGTAAAGTTCCTGCGAGATGCCCTGCAGCCCGGCCAGGAAGATCACCATGGCGGGGCCGATGCTCCACAGGTTGAGCGCGGCCAGCGAAGGCAGCGCGGTGTTGGGTTCCGACAGCCAGCCCGACGTGGGCAGCCCCAGCCGTTCTAGGGTGGCATTGACCAAGCCAAACTCCGGGTTGAGCAGCCAGCCCCAAATAAAGACCATGGCAATGCCGGGGACGATGGTAGGCATATAGAAGGCGGTGCGGAAAAAACGGATGCCGGGCAGATTCTGGTTGAGCAGCAGCGCCGCGATCAAGCTTGCGCCCAAGGTCAAGGGCACCGACATGGCCGCATAGAGCAGCGTGATCCACAGCGAATGGAGCACACGCAGATAATCTTCGGTGAACATATCGCGATAGTTGCGCAGCCCGACAAATTCCGGCGACTTGAGCAATGGATAGTCGGTCAGGCTGAGATAGAGCGAGGCCAGCATGGGGCCAAAGGTCCAGATCAACAGCCCCAAGATCACGGGCAGGATAAACAGATAGCCCTCGACCGTGTCTCGCCAATAGGCCTTGGAATGGCGCGGACGGGTGGGTCGCGGCACGATTTGGGTTGCCATCATCACCTCATTTTCCAGAGACATCCGAGCCAAACGCCGTCGCCGCGCGTTGGGAAAGCAGGTGGCTGTCGCCGCGCGGCGACAGCCACCCTGGAGCAGGAGCAGGCAGGCGGTCACGAATGGCCGCGCGGCCATGGGGAGCCGTGACGGGGAACACCGGGCCGGCGGCCGCGGCGCTCGCAGAGGGGCCTGCACGCCAGTGGCGGCTCGCTGCGAACCTACCAGCGGGAGATGGGGCACACGGCGCATGGGCCTGCACCCCACCCCCGCAGAACAATACTTACTCGGCGGCGCGATCCAGACAGGCCTGGATCTCGGCGTCCACGCCGGGGAAGACATCCGCCGCCGTCGCCTGCCCGCGGATCACGCTTTCCAGCGCGGCGCGGATGGCTGTATTGACCTGGCCGGTGTAGAGGCTGCCGCACTCGACCGGATAGGTGCGGGGCAGGATGCCGTACTGCTGGCCTTCGACAAAGACGCGGCGGAACTGGGAGGGCGGCGGCTGTAGTTCGTCGAAGATCTCCGACTCGGCCAGCGACTTGAGCAGCGGCGCGGCGCGATAGGTGCGCAGCATCGTCTCTTGGCCTTCGGGCGAGATCAACACCTTGACAAAGTCCCACGCTTCTTGCGGATACTTGGTGCCGGAGCTGACCGCATAGCCAAAGGTGCCCATGCCGGTGAAGCGGCCTTCAGGATGGCTGGGGATAAACTCGACGTCCCAGTCGAACGCGCCCTCCTCGATGCCGTCGCGGAAGATGCCGGCAAAGATGGGAATGCTCAGCCAGGTGGCGCATTTCTGGTTGATGAAGCAGTTGCCGCCCAGGTCGTTGCCCAAGGGGATCGCCACGTTGTGGGTCGTCCACAGGTCGGCATAGGCCTGGATGCCGGCCAGCGATTCCGGGCTGCTCAGCGTCGAGGTCTTGCCGTCCTCGCTCAGCACGTCGCCGCCGTAGCCGCGGATCCAGGGCACGACATAGGCCCACCAGTCGAAGCCGCCGCCGCCGTTCGCGCCGCCGATGCCAAGACAATAGACATCAGGCGTCGCCTCTTGCAGGGTCTTGCAGGAGGCGATCATCTCATCCCAGCTCCAATCGGGGTTGGGCAGCGGTGCGCCGGAGGCTTCCCACATCGTCTTGTTGTAGTAGACCTGCACGTTGTCCAACGA
>QEUY01000957.1 GCA_003577365.1 Chloroflexota bacterium
GGAAACATCTTGCCGGGGTTGAGCAGCGTCTGTGGGTCGAAGAGCGCCTTGATCTCGGTCATGGCGGCCAGTTCCGCGCCGCTGTACATCATGGGCATATAGGCGCGCTTTTCGATGCCGACGCCATGTTCGCCGGTGATGCTGCCGTCGCGCGCCACGCAGACGCGCACGATCTCTTCGCACGCCTGCAAGACGCGCGCCTTTTCCGCCTCGTCGTGCCCGTTGAAGCAGATCGACGGGTGCAGATTGCCGTCGCCCGCATGGAAAACATGGCCCAGCGTCAGGCTGTAGCGGTCACCGATCTGGTTGACCGCGGCCAGCGTATCCGCCAGCCGGCTGCGCGGCACGGTGATATCGACCAGATAGAAGTTGGGGGCCAGCCGCGCCAGCGCGCCCGCAAAGCTCTTGCGCCCATACCAGATCTGTTGGCGCTCGCTCTCGCTCCGCGCCAGACGCAGGTCAAAGCCCTGGTGCGCGGCGAGGATATCGGCGATCTCCTCCATCTGCGCGTCGAGGCTTTGCGGATAGCCGTCCACCTCGACGATCAACACGGCCCCGGCATGCACGGGCAGCCCGACCGGCGCATAGGCCTCGACGATGCGCATGCCGCGCTGGTCCATCATCTCCAGCGTGGCCGGAACCAGCCCGGCGGCGATGATGGCCGAGACGGCGTGGCCCGCCTCCTCCTCGCTGTGAAAGGCGACCATCAGGGTCTTGACGCCGGGCGGGTTGCGGATCAGGCGCAGGTCGGCGTGGGTGATGATCCCCAGCGTGCCTTCACTGCCCACCAGCAGCCCGCAGAGGTCGAGTTCGGGGTAGTCGAGGGCGCGCCCGCCCAGGCGCACGGCGCGCCCATCCGCCAAGATGACATCCAGCCCGGTAATATAATTGGTGGTGACGCCATATTTGAAACAGTGGGGGCCGCCTGCGTTTTCGCCCAGGTTGCCGCCGATCAGCGATGAGCGCCCGCTGGAGGGGTCGGGCGGATAGTACAGCCCCGCTTCTTTGACCAGCGTGTCCAAGGCCAGGTTGACGACGCCCACCTCGACACGTGCCCTGCGCCCGTGGGCGTCCAGATCGACGACGCGGCCCATGCGCGCAAACGAGATGACGATGCCGCCCTGCTCGGCGACCGCGCCGCCGGAAAGCCCCGTGCCCGCGCCGCGCGCCACCAGCGGGACATGGGCGCGGTTGGCCCACTGCACCAGCCGCTGCACGTCCTCACGGCTGTCGGGAAAAAAGACGCCGTCGGGCCGCCCGCGGTCATAGCCCGCGTCCACCTCATAGGTGATCAGCTCGACGGGGTCCAGCGCCAACTGGCGGCTGTCAAAGAGCCGGCGCAGCTCGGCCAGCGGCGTCGTGGCCGCAGGTGTAGGGACAGTCGAAGCGGCGATGCTCATGGGGTCGGCCCTGCCTTTGCATCAGAACGAGCATCCGAGCGCGTATCGGCGCGTGCATAGGAACGGTCGAGCAACTCGACCAGGTGGAGGACTTCGGCGCGCAGCCCGGCCTGGCGCACGCCGTAGAGCAACTGCATATGGCAGCCGGTGTTGGTGGCGACCACGACCTGCGCTTTGGTTCCGGCGATGTCGGCCAGCTTGGCCTCCAGCACATCGCCGGCGGTTTCGGGCTGGACAATGTTATAGACGCCGGCGCTGCCGCAGCACATCTCCGGCTGGCGCAGTTCGACCAGCTCCACGCCGGGGATGGCTTGGATCAACTGGCGCGGTGGGCGCACCACCTTTTGGCCGTGGCGCAGATGGCAGGAATCGGCATAGGTGACGCGCAGGTCGAGCCGGCCCGTGGGCGGC
>QEUY01000958.1 GCA_003577365.1 Chloroflexota bacterium
AGGCATCTGGTCGAGATCGCATACGCCCGCCGCGCAGTGGCGGTTGAGAATGTGCGCCTCATATTCATGGCGGAAGTAGCGGAGCGTGCTGGTGACCGGGTTGGGGGCCGATTGGCCCAAACCGCAGAGGCTGGTCTCGCGCACCATGGTGCACAGCTCTTCCAGCGTCGCCAGGTCTTGGGGCGTGGCGCTGCCGTCGGTGATGTGTTCGAGGAGACGGTACATCTCCACGGTGCCCACGCGGCAGGGCACACACTTGCCGCAGCTTTCGTCCATGCAGAATTCCATAAAGAACTTGGCGACGTCGACCATGCAGCTCTTGTCGTCCATGACGATCAGCCCGCCGGACCCCATGATCGATCCCAGGGCGCGCAGGCTTTCATAGTCGACCGGCGTGTCCAGATATTGGGCGGGGATGCAGCCGCCGGAGGGGCCGCCGGTCTGCGCGGCCTTGAACTCACCGCCGTCGGGGATGCCGCCGCCGATGTCATAGACGATCTCGCGCAGGGTGATGCCCATGGGGACTTCGATCAGCCCCGTGGTGGACACTTTGCCCGCCAGCGCAAAGATCTTTGTCCCCTTGCTTTTTTCAGTGCCGATGCCGGTGAACCACTTGGCGCCGTTGAGGATGATCGGGGCCACGCTGCCATAGGTTTCGACGTTGTTGATCAGCGTCGGTTTACCCCACAGCCCGCTTTGCGCCGGATAGGGGGGGCGCGGCACCGGCTGGCCGCGCTGGCCCATGATCGAGGCCATGAGCGCGGTCTCCTCACCACAGACAAACGCGCCCGCGCCGATACGCACGTCGATACGGAAGTTGAAATTGCTGTCGAGGATGCGGCTGCCCAAGAGTCCGCGGCGTTCGGCGGCGCGGATGGCGCGCTCCAGCCGTTTGGCCGCCACGGGATATTCGCCGCGCACATAGATGTAGCCCTGGTCTGCGCCCACGGCAAAGCCGGCAATCGCCATGCCTTCCAGCACCTTGTGCGGGTCCGACTCCATCAGGGTGCGGTCCATGTAGGCGCCGGGGTCGCCCTCGTCGCCGTTGGCAATCACATATTTCTTGTCGCCGGGGGCTTTGCGCACCAAGTCCCATTTGAGACCGGTCGGGTAGCCTGCGCCGCCGCGCCCGCGCAGCCCGCTGTGCGCCAGTTCGGCACAGACCTGCTCAGGCGTCATCTCACGCAGCGCGTGACCCAGCGCCATATAGCCGCCGCGCGCCACATACTCCTCCAGCCGTTCAGGGTCGATCACCCCGCTGTTGGAGAGCACGATCTTGTTCTGCTTGGTGAAGAAGGGCAGGTCGCTGGGCATGACCTTTTCTTGCACGGGCCGGCCCTCGCGCACATGCTGCTCGACGATCTGGCGCGCCGTTTCAGGGGTCACATTTTCATACACAGTGTCCGGTTCGCCCTGCACTTGCAGCGTGACCATCGGCCCGCGGCTGCAGGGGCCCATGCAGCCTGTGCTGACGAGCGCGACCTCGGCGTCGAGTTGATGCGCTTTGATCGTCGCCTCTAGCGCCTCGCCGACGGCGGTCGCGCCGGAAGAAAGACAGGGTGTGCTGGCGCAGCAGAGCAGGCGGCAGCGGAACGCCTGTTGGCGCTGCTGCTCGCGCTGGGCCATGTTTTGCAGATCTTGACGGTTCATAAGTTCGCTCCCTTCAGGCCCTTTGCTATTCGACGGCAACCGGCTGGGGCTTTTGGGTGGTCAACATGGTGTGGACCCGCGCCAGCGTTGCTTCCGGCGTCTCGCGGCCTATCACGTCGCCGTCGAGCACCAGCACAGGGGCCAGCCCGCAACTGCCCA
>QEUY01000959.1 GCA_003577365.1 Chloroflexota bacterium
ACCAAAGCATTGGGCATCCGCCGTGCGCTGGTATTGGGCCAGATTTTGCCGGGCGTTCCCGTCTGGCAAACGGGGGCCGAGAGCCGCTATCCTGGGCTGTCCTATATCGTCTTTCCGGGCAATGTGGGCGGGGAGCAGGCGTTGGTGGAGATCGTATCGGGCCTACGCCAAGCGCCAGGCCCTCAAGGGCCTACCTGATTGCCTATGTCGAACGACAGAAAGAACATCATCGCCTGGGTACACTTATCCCGACTCTTGAACGTATCGAAGACAGCTTACCCTCCACGATGCTGCGCCAAAGCGCCTTGCCCTATTGGGCGGATGAAGATCGCTGGCGTGACGAGATGATGAGCCTAGGCGGCGAGCCGACATAGAGCGGTTCATGTCGCAATTCGCTAAGGCTGCTGGTGAAGCCCCCCCTCGGGAGGCGTTGTTTTTTAGCCCGCGTCTTTAGCGCCGGGGGGACGGCGGCATGGCGCGGCGTATTGCGCTGCGCGCTATCCGATTCCTAGCCTGTGCCGTCCAATTCGGCTATAATGGGCCGGCAGTTTGCCGTCTATCTGCACCTTATCGAGCTACACAGGCTATAATGGGCCGGCAGTTTGCCGTCTATCTGCACCTTATCGAGCTACACAGCGCCGATCTCTCCAGTGCCGATCGGCACTGGCCTGCACCATGCGCGCCCAAGCGAGACCAGAGCTTATGCCGACTGACCCAACATCTGCTCATGCCACCCGCCCATTTGTGCCGGCCACGCGCGTGCGTGGGTTTGGCACCACGGTCTTTGCCGAGTTTACGGCCCTGGCGATCCAGCACAACGCCGTCAACTTGGGGCAAGGGTTTCCCAACTTTGCCGCGCCCGACTTTATCAAGGAGGCGGCGCAGCAGGCGATCCATGGCGACCTCAACCAGTATGCGCGCAGCATGGGCCACCCGCGGCTGGTCAATGCCTTGGCGCAGGTCTACGGCCCGCTCTTTGGCCGCGACCTGGACCCGACGCAGGAGATTGTGGTCTCGGTGGGCGCGACCGAAGGCATCTTCGCCACCATCCAAGCGCTGGTCGAGCCGGGGGATGAGGTCATCCTGATCGAGCCGTTTTACGACGGCTATCCGGCGTCGGTGATCATGGCGGGCGGCACGCCGGTCTATGTCCCGCTGCGCCCCGCGCCCGGCACCGCGGCGAGCTGGGTGTTGGACATGGATGAACTGGCCGCGGCCTTCAGCCCGCGCACGCGCCTGTTGATCGTGAACACGCCGCAGAACCCGCTGGGCAAGGTCTTTAGCCGTCGCGAACTGGAGCAGATCGCGGCGCTGGTGCAGGCACACGATGTCTATGTCCTGAGCGATGAGGTCTATGAGTGGATGGTCTACCCGGACTCTGCCGCGCAGCCTGCGATCGAGCATATCCGCATCGCCACCCTGCCCGGCATGTGGGAGCGGACGATCACCCTGGGCAGCGCGGGCAAGACCTTTTCGGTCACCGGCTGGAAGATCGGCTGGGCGATTGGCTCGGTAGAACTGGCGCGCGCCGTCTTTATGGCCCATCAATGGATCCCCTTTGCCGTGGCTACGCCGCTGCAGGAAGCGGTGGGCGCAGCCTTGGAGCAGGCCGCGGCGCGCGATTATTTCAACTGGCTGAGCGCCATGTACCAAGCCAAGCGCGACAAGCTCTTTGACGTGCTGGCCGAGGTCGGGTTGACCCCGGTGCGGCCCGACGGCTCCTATTTTATCTTGGTGGATACAGGACACCTGGACGTGCCTGTGCCGCCAGGCGTGCGCCGTGATGTCGCCGTGGCGCGCTGGTTCGCCAGCCATGTGGGGGTCGCGGCCATCCCGCCCAGCCCCTTCTACAGCCCGGAGCATCAGTATCTCACCGATAACTTGGCGCGCTTCTGCTTCTGCAAGACAGACGACCTGCTGGACGAGGCGGCGCGGCGCTTGCGGGCCAAACTCGGCTAAGCCGGCTTCTCCGTTCATTCTCTGCCCATTTCGGAAGGGACAGCGTTCATGGAAGTAAACGTTGTACAGGGCGATATTGCCCAACAGCAGACTGACTGCATCGTGGTCAACCTGTTTGAAGGGGTGACCGAACCGGGCGGGGCCACGGGTGCGGTCGACCGCGCCCTGGAGGGGGCGATCCGCAGCCTGGTGAGCAGCGGCGATTTCACGGGCGAAGCCGGTTCGACTGCACTGCTCTATACCAATGGCCGCCTGCCCGCCGCGCGCGTATTGGTGGTGGGGCTGGGCGGGCGCGATGCGTTTGACCTGCACGCTGCGCGCAAGGCCGCGGCGGCGGCCCTGCGCGCTGTCGCCAAGCTCAAGGGCGTCAGCCGTTTTGCGAC
>QEUY01000960.1 GCA_003577365.1 Chloroflexota bacterium
GATGATGCGGCGGCCGCTTTCGACCTCGCGCTGAAAATGCAGCGCCGCCTCCACGATCTCATGCTGGAAAAAGCCGGCTTCGATGCTCGGCAGCACTCCCCCAAGCTCCTCGATCTGTTTGAAGTAGCGGTACGCTTGGCGTTCCATCTCGTCGGTCAGCGCCTCGACAAAAAACGACCCGCCCAATGGGTCGACCGTATTGGCGACGCCGCTCTCATGCGCGAGGATCTGCTGCGTGCGCAGGGCCACGGTTACCGCCTCTTCGCTGGGCAGGGCCAGCGCCTCGTCCAGTGAATTGGTATGCAAGCTCTGCGCCCCGCCCAACACCGCGGCCAGCGCCTGCAGCGCCACCCGCGCCACGTTATTGAGCGGCTGCTGGGCCGTCAGGCTGACGCCCGCGGTCTGGGCATGGAAACGCATCTGCCAAGCGCGCGGCTGGGCCGCGCCAAACTGCTCGCGCATCTCCCTGGCCCAGATGCGCCGCGCCGCCCGATATTTGGCGATCTCCTCAAACAGGTCGTTGTGCGCGTTGAAAAAGAAGGAGATGCGCGGCGCAAAATCGTCGACCGCCAGCCCGCGATCCAGCGCCCAGCGCACATATTCCAACCCATCGGCCAGCGTAAACGCCAGTTCCTGGGCCGCTGTGGCGCCGGCCTCGCGGATGTGGTAACCGCTGACCGAGATCGGGTTCCAGCGCGGCATCTCGGCAGTGGCGAACTCCACCGTATCCGTCACCAGCCGCATCGAGGGCCGCGGCGGGAAGATGAACTCCTTCTGGGCAATATACTCCTTCAAAATATCGTTCTGAAGCGTGCCGCCCAGCGCCTGGCGTGGGATGCCCTGCTTCTGCGCGGCGACGATCAGCATCGCCCAGATTACCGCCGCCGGTCCGTTGATGGTCATCGAGGTCGTGATGCAGCGCAGGGGCAGGTCGTCTAGCAAAATCTCCATATCGCGCAGGCTGGAGACGGCGACGCCGCACTTGCCGAACTCGCCTTCGGCCTCGGCGCTGTCGGTGTCATAGCCATAGAGCGTGGGCAGATCAAAGGCGACCGACAGACCGGTCTGCCCCTGTGTCAGCAGATACTTGAAGCGCCGGTTGGTCTCTTCGGCAGTGCCAAACCCCGCAAACATGCGCATGGTCCAGAGCTTGCCCCGGTAGCCCGTGGCGTGCAGGCCACGCGTAAAAGGGTACTCGCCGGGCAGTTCCAACTCCGCCGCGCGGTCTAGCCCGGCTCGCTCCAACGGCGTATAGACGCGCGCCACCGGGATGCCGCCTAGGGTGCTGAAATGATCGCTGCGCTCGGCAGGGATAGCGTCACCCGCTGCGCGCCGCCCGCTTAGGTCTGCCAACGCCTCCGGACGATACAGTGTCATGGTTGAACTCCTTCATACATCCCCGGCAGCCCGTGCCCCGTGTGCGCTGGACTTCGCTGTGGACTAAGCATACACAACAGTCGGAGATCGGCCAATGAGATCGGCCAATGGGGCGCAAGGATCCCCGCGCCTGCCGGAAATAGCGCTGCGCGCTCGTTGATCGCGCTGGATGCATCTGACTGCCGTCCGCGCCGGTTGTTCGGGAATCAGCCGTTTTCTGTCCGCCTTCGGCAGCACTTTGTCAGCCCCAAGGGGAGAAAGCAGGAGAACATGCCCGCCTATGTCACGTTGTTCAATTTCACCGAGCAGGGACTCAAAGACATCAAGAATACCGTCAAACGCGCCCGCGCCGCCGGCGACGCGGCCAAAGGCGCGGGGGGCCGCTTCATCGGCGTCTGGTGGCTGTTGGGCCAATATGACGGCATCGT
>QEUY01000961.1 GCA_003577365.1 Chloroflexota bacterium
CCTAAAAAAGGAAACCAATGGGCAGTTGTCTTTATGTTAGTCTTAAGCCCCTGACGGGGATTGATGATGTCCGGACCCGACAACCGAATACCCGAAAGGGGCTCATTCGTCCAGGTCTTAAGCCCCTGACGGGGATTGATGATGTCCGGACCGCCGACATCCCCGCAAGGTGAGGCTTGCGCCTGTGTGTCTTAAGCCCCTGACGGGGATTGATGATGTCCGGACATTGTAGCTTGTCCATTCAACCAGGCGGTAGTAAGTTGTCTTAAGCCCCTGACGGGGATTGATGATGTCCGGACCCTTGATTGCACCAAATGGGGTCGTTCGAGTGGGTTTCTCTCTGGCAGCGGCGCATTTCCTCCCGTCTACTATTTCTCATCTGTTTGCACCAAACCCCCAATTCGGCCACAATAGGCCATTCAGAAGTTACGGTTAGATTCTATATACCCCGCTTGCGCCTGTCAAGCAACTCAAAATCACATGCCGTCTACACCCCGTACAGAGAATCAGGCCGGACGATGACCGCCTCCACCCTCGCCGCTGCCCTGCACGCACGGCCCTATCCCGAAGTGCGTCTGGCCGCCGCCCTGCTGGGCGTGCGCCGCGCGCTGCCGCATGGCCCCAAGGCCGCCTGGGTCGACGCCATCACCGCCCTCTGGCATGACCCCGCGCCGCGCGCCCGCGCCATCGCCCAACTCCCGCCCGCGGCGCGCACCCTCCTGGCGCGGCTGCTGGCGATGGGCAGCCTGCCCGCCCCGCTGCTGATCCACCAAGCGGGGCCGCTGCGCCTGCCCACCTACCGCCACAGCGGTCTGCCGCCCGCGCCCCATTCGCCGCTGGAACGGCTCGTCTGGGTCGGCCTGATTACCCCAGACTCGCCCCCAGGTCACCCCCAGGCGCGCCTCAGCCTGCCAACAGACCTGGTCGAGCCGCTGCGCGCCGATCTGGCGGCGCAGGGACTGCTGCCCCCTCGCCCGGCCCCTACCGGCCTACTGCCCACCCTGCCCAGCGCCCTCCCCGACCTGCTGCCGGATATGGCCGCCTATCTCAGCTTTCTGCACCAACACCCCGGCCTGAGGCTGCGCGGCGGGCGCTGGCTGCCCTCTGCCGCCCTGGCGGCGCTGGCCCACCGGCTGCGCTCGCCGGGGGACCCTACGTCGCACGCCCGCCATCCGGCGCTGGCCTGGCTGGCCTTTTTGGCTGCCGGGCTGCACGGCCAGGGGGAGATCAGCGCCGCCGGCTGGGACTATCTAACCGCTGCGCCCGCCGCGCAGTTGCGCCGTCTCTGGCAGGGATGGCTGCACGCCCCGCCCGCGCTGCGCTCCGCCCATCGCCAGCCCGTCTGCCGCCTGGCCGCCGGCTGGCCCGCGCTCTGGGCGCGGCTGCTCATGTCGCTGCCGCACGACGCGGCCTGGGGCGCGACGCAGGTCGCCGCCGCCCTCTTGGCCGCAGCGCCGCAGTTGGACCCCTATCTCTGCGCCCACTTCCGCACGCTCGACGAGCTGGAGCAGGACATCGCCGATGCGCTGGCGCAGATGGCGCGCTTCGGCGCACTGCAACCGTCGTCCCTCCCCGGCGGCACTGAAAGCGATGAAGGGGCAGACGCGCCCTATCGGCTGACCGCGCTGGGCCGCTGGCTATTGGCCCCCGATGCCGCGCCCGCGCCTGCCTGGGCCTGGTCCACCACGCCGGCTGCGCCAGCGTGCGCGGCAGCAGGCTCAGCGCCAGCGCGGCCAGCATCTCGCGGCTGCGGTAGTCGAGCGCGGGCCGCCCATAGATGGCGGCGATCTGCAGCGCGGCTTTC